>JACDHN010000473.1 GCA_013821025.1 Acidimicrobiia bacterium
CCGGCTCGGGCACTTTCTCCCCCTCTCGATCCCTCGGCAGAGAACAGTGGAATCCGTGACACCTGACCCGACCGGGCACGCCAGCAACGCTGCGAGCAGCGACGGTCGCAGCGTCCGAGGTGTCTTGGCGGCGGCGCTCGCCGCCGGCCTGCTCTTTGGCGGGTGTGGCGGCAGCGGCTCGGCAGCGGACGACCAGACCGGACCTACGGTGACGTCACCCGCTGCGACGGCAACGGCAACGGTGGCGCCATCGTCGAGCACTGGCACGGCAACGCCCACTTCGTCGCCGACCGACACCACGACCCGCAAGACGAAGAAGGCGAACAAGAACGAGGCCAAGCCGACTCCTACCACGGCTGCCACGGCGCCAACGCCCACCACTGTCGCGCTGCCGGTGCCGATCGCACCCCCCGCCGACGACGAGGCGGCCGAACCGGTAGTCCCCCTCGGCACGTTGGCGATCCCGGCGCTGGACCTGGAACGCACCTTCTACGAGGGCATTCGCCTGCCGACCTTCGACCTCGGCCCAGGGCATTGGCCCGGCTCCGCGATGCCAGGCCAGCCGGGAAACGTGGTCATCGGCGGCCATCGCACGAACAGCAACGCAGATTTCCGATACATCGACCAGCTCAGCGCCGGCGACGAGATGATCCTCACGACGAACGAAGGAGCGAGTTTCACCTACGTCGTCGAATCGACCGAGATCACCAGCCCGTTCGCCTCGCGGGTGATCTACCAGACGCCTCGCAAGACGGCCACGTTGTTCGCCTGCCATCCACCCGGGTCTGTCAGGCAGCGGGTCGTCGTTCACCTCTCCATGGCGCCCTGACCGCCCACCGAACCGGTTGTCGTTCTCGTCAGCCGCTGAGCGGATCCACCCGCAGAACGAGGGCGTCGTCGACCACGTCGACGAGGATGGTGCCGTCGTCGGTGACCTTGCCCTCCAGGATCAACACTGCCGCCTGATCGCCGATCTCGCGCTGGATCACACGCTTGAGCGGACGGGCACCGAACGCCGGATCGAAACCGTCGCGAGCAAGCTGAACCTTGCCGGCTTCGGTGACGTCGAGTGTGATGCGTCGCTCGGCCAGCCGGCGCCGCAGCGACTCGAGCTGGATGTCAACGATGCTGGTCAGGTCGTCCTCGGTCAGTGAACGGAAGCGGATGATCTCGTCGACCCGGTTGACGAACTCCGGCTTGAAGAAGTCGAGCGGATCTCCCTGCAGGTTGGATGTCATGATCAGCACCACGTTCGTGAAGTCGACCGTGCGGCCCTGGCCGTCGGTGAGCCGACCGTCGTCGAGCACCTGCAGCAGCGTGTTGAACACGTCGGGATGTCCCTTCTCGATCTCGTCCAGCAGCACCACCGAGTACGGTCGCCGGCGTACGGCCTCGGTCAGCTGGCCGCCTTCGTCGTAGCCGACGTAGCCCGGCGGGGCGCCGATCAGCCGACTCACGGAGAACTTCTCCATGTACTCGCCCATGTCGAGTCGGACCATGGCCCGGTCGTCGTCGAACAGGAACTCGGCAAGCGCCCTGGCCAGCTCGGTCTTACCGACGCCGGTCGGGCCGAGGAACATGAACGACCCGATCGGCCGGTTCGGGTCGGACAGCCCGGCCCGGCTGCGGCGGATGGCGTTGGCTACCGCCGTGACGGCGTCATCCTGACCGATCACGCGCCGGTGCAGCAACGATTCCAGCTGCACGAGCTTGGCCGTCTCACCCTCCAGCAGCCGGCTCACGGGGATGCCCGTGGAGCGGGCAACGACCTCGGCGATGTCCTCGGAGTCGACCTCCTCCTTGAGCATTCGCTGGGTCGACTGCAGTTCGCCGAGGTGCGCCGTGGCCTCCTCGATGCGCCGCTCCAGCTCGGGAATGCGTCCATAGCGGATCTCCGCCGCCACGTTGAGGTCGGTCTCACGCTCGATCTGCGTACGCAGGCCCTCCAGCTCCTCCTTCAGCGCCCGGATGGCATCGATGGCCTGGCGCTCGGTCTCCCAGTGCTGTTTCATCTCGGTCGCCTGGGCGTTGAGCGACGCCAGCTCGTCGTGCAA
>JACDHN010000176.1 GCA_013821025.1 Acidimicrobiia bacterium
GTTCTTGCAGGCCGAGGAAGTACCACGGCGCCTTCGACGGGTTCGGCGTCTGGTTGGGGTTCGCCAGCTGCAGCAGCGGGGCGTTGACGAACACCGAGAACACGAACGTGAACGCCAAACAGGCCAGCGAGGCGACGAACTCTGCGGCCAGCAAGTGCGGCCACGTGTGCACCTTGTCGACGGGGGTGGCCTTGACAGCCTGGATGGAGCCGCTCTTGACAACGGTCAGCAGACGCTGGGTGTTGCCACCTGGCCCGGCTCCGACGGGCACTCGGGCATCCAACGGCGGCGCAGCGACTACCTCACCGACCCTGTCGGCCACGGCCACACCACCGCCGCCGCCACCGGAAGGAGCAGCGTCACCGGCGCCCCCTCCACCGACGCTGGCCTTGGCCGCCCGACTGCGCTCCAGCAAATGGGCCGGGATCTTCGACTCCGCCTCCGACGGCGCGCCAGAGGTCTCGCCGGCGGCCGCGGATCCGCTGTCAGCGGCGGCATCGCTGCCGCCACCATCATCGCTGACAGCCTTGTCACGAGCGGCCTGCGCCCGCTTCAACAGATGTTCCGGAATCTCAGTCATGACAAGTCACCTTCGACGTACGCAAGGGCGTACCGCTTCGGCCCCCGGACAACTGGGCGCGCGACGTAGCCCGGCGAGGCAAGCGCCAGCGACGAGCCGGACAGCGAGCGAGCGAAAGCGAGTGAGCGCAGCATTAGAGCGGCCCTGAAATGCCGCCGTCCTTTCTCACTCGCCAGAAGTGGATGGCCATGAAGATGACGATGATGAACGGGAAGAAGAGCACGTGCAGCACGTACCATCGCAACAGCGTCTCGGTACCGATCTCGGCGCCGCCAAGCAACACGAAGCGCACCTCCGAACCGAACACCGGCGTGTAGCCGATCATGTTCGTGCCCACTGTGACGGCCCACAGGGCGAGCTGGTCCCAGGGCAGCAGGTAACCGGTGAACGACAACAACAACGTGAGCGTCAGCAGGATCACGCCGATCACCCAGTTGAACTCCCGTGGCGGCTTGTAGGCGCCGTGGTAGAAGACGCGCGCCATGTGCAAGAACACGGTCAGCACCATCAGGTGCGCGCCCCAACGATGCATGTTGCGCACCAACAACCCGAACGTCACCGACGTCTGCAGGTTGTTGATGTCGTCCCAGGCCGCAGCAGCCTCTGGCCGGTAGAAGAACATCAGGAAGATGCCCGTGACCGTGAGCAGGATGAACAGGAAGAAGCTCAATCCGCCCAGGCACAGTGTGTAACTGACCTTCACCGCGTGGCGCTTCACCTTGACCGGGTGCAGGTGGTACAGCACCGAGTTCATGATCACGTAGCTGCGGTTCCGAGGGCTGTCCGTGTAGCCCTTGCGGAAGATCGAGCCCGGCCGGAAGATGCTGCTCCACGCCTGGCCGCCCTGGACGGTGTCCCACGTCTTCGTCAGACGCTCCTTGACCGACGGCCGCGGCTGCTCATCAATGATCTTGGCCATCAGAACCTCATCCCGTAGGCGTAGCCGTGGCTGTTGGTGCGGGCGTGCGTGTCGCCCACGACCCCAGCCTGGCCGACCTTGCCGAGGATGATGACCCCGGTGGGGCAGCGATCGACGCACAGCGCGCAGCGGGTGCAGATGTCGTCGTCGATGATGAACACCACGTGGTCGGCGGGGTCCTCCCCCGGCTTCTCGGTACCCGTGGACTCGGCGATCGCCTCCGTCTGCACCATGTGGATGCACTTCCATGGGCAGATGTCGACGCAGCCTTCGCACATGATGCACTCGGTCTGGTCGATGTGGATGAACTGCTTGGGCTTGACGGCTTTGGACAGGTAGTCGGCGTCGACCTCGACGAGCGAGTACTCGTCGGTGAACGGCATCATCGGCGGATTGGCATCGGTGCGAGTCATTCGTGCGTCACGTCCTGCGCACCAGCGGGCGCCCGTAGCTGCTCGTCTCGATGGCCGGAACGGTGGTCCTGGCATCGCGGGTCTGCCACCAGTTCCAGATGAAGATGATCAGCCCGAAGAACAGGGCGTGGAGGACGACGACGATGATGTCGCGAATCGCCTCGTACTGCAGCGTGATCGGGTTCCAACCGCCAGCCGACTGGGGCTTGAGCAACCCGCCGGGGCCGTAGATCAGCTTCGTGCGATCCCACCCCAGATCGTTGTTGGCGTGGTCGATCCACTGGTGAGGCACGACGCCGAACGCCATGAACATCACACCGAACACGTACGTGGCGGCGAGCATTGCCTCACCCCACGACGTCGGGCGGCCCTGCGGGCGGCGCTTTCCGTACGGGATGGCGGCGAACGTGAGCAGCAGCGTCGCCCCGAACGACACGATGAACGCCTGGTTCATCCCAGGCCATTTCAAGATGTCGATGGCGATCATCTCGCTGTTCGTGCCCTTCGGTCGCAATGGTTCGTGCTTCGTGAACTCCCGCACGAACTCTAGCCCTGGAGCGTGGAGACATTCCGTCGGCGCTCACAGTGTGCCACCCATCCTCACCCATCCTCGCGGTTGTGCATAAGTGACGCGGAGGCGTCTTTGTCGATTCCTGATCGCACGGGTTGGCGTCTATCGTGGGCGGGAGTGACCGAGATCCCTGAACACTTGCTGAAGCGCTCGCGGGAGCGTCGGGCGCAGCTCACCGGGGGGACTTCGGAGCCAAGCGCGTCTGGCGACAGCGGCGACGCAGGCGAGCAGCCGGCAGCCAGCGTTCCTGCTACCACGGCTCCAGATGCGGCGCCACCAGCCACAGGGCCGGCGTCACGGGCGGCGAGACCCGAACCGGCACCCGAACCGCCGCCCGTTCCCGACTCGCCCGTCGTGGCCGCGGCGAAGAGCCGTCCGAAGATCCCGTTCTGGGCCATGGCCGGCCTGAGTCTGATGCCGATCTGGGCGTTCATGTACGTGCGTGCGCTGACCGAGCCCCCGGAGGTGCCGGAGGGCCCGCTCGGCATCGGCGCCGCAGAGTTCGGCAGCTGCGCCGGTTGCCACGGCCCCGGAGGGGAGGGCTCCTCGGCGGCTCGCCAGCTCTCCGACGGCGAGGTGCTGCTCACGTTTCCCAACATCGAGGACCAGCTGCGATTCGTGTACTTCGGTTCCCAGGAGTACCAGCTCGCCGGCGTGACCGAGTACGGCAACCCCGAGCGCGAGGGCGGCTCGCACAAGACCGGCTCGCTCGGTGCCATGCCGGGCCAGGGTGAGAACGCCAACGGCAGCCTGACCGACGCCGACATCCTGGCCGTCGTGTGCCACGAGCGCTACACCATCAGCGACGCCGATCCCACCGACGAAGCCTTCACCGAGGAGTTCGAGAACTGGTGCTCCGACGAGTCGCCGGTGTTCGAGGCCCTCGAGGGCGGCGATGCGACGTTCGCAGATCTTCACGACGCCGGCATCGTCGACGCCGAAGGCAACCCGATCGAGATGATCCCGATCGGCGAAGAGCCGGTGGCCGGCTCGCCGCCGGACGGCCCGTGAGCAGTCGGGGCCCCGACGCCACCGCCACCGACGTCCTGATCGTCGGTGGTGGTCCTGCCGGCGCCGCTGCGGCGTATTGGCTGGCCCTGGCCGGGCACCGCGTCAGCATCGTCGAGAAGCGCCACTTCCCTCGTGAGAAGACATGCGGCGACGGGCTCACTCCGCGTGCGGTCAAGCAGCTCGATGACATGGGGCTCACGGAACCACTGTCGAAGTACCACCGCTTCAGCGGCCTGCGGGCCACGGCCATGGGCAAGGAGCTCGAGCTGGAGTGGCCCGAGCACCCGATCTACCCACGCCACGGATATGTCGTGCGCCGCAACGCCCTCGACGAGATGGTGGCACGCAACGCTGTTGCCGCCGGCGCCACGCTGCTCGAAGGCCACGAGGCGCTGTCGCCGATCGTCGAGCGAGGCTTCGTGCAAGGTGCCATGATCGCTCGTGACAAGGGCGAGCCCACCGAGTTGCGGGCCCGCTACACGATCGTGGCCGACGGCGCCAACAGCCGCTTCGGTCGAGCGCTCGGCACGTCCCGAGCTCGGGAGTGGCCCTACGGCACGGCCATCCGCACGTACTTCGAGTCACCCCGCCACGACGACCCGTGGATCGAGTCGGCACTCGACCTCAAGGACCGCAACGGCAACCCCACGCCCGGCTACGGCTGGATCTTTCCCGTCGGCGACGGCACGGTCAACATCGGGGTCGGCCTGCTCTCGACGTTCCGAGACTTCACCAGCGTCAACACGACTCACCTGCTCGACTCGTATGCCCACCAGATCGCCGACCGCTGGGAGATCGACCCGACGGTGCCGACGCAGCGGGCGACGAGCGGTCGCATCCCGATGGGCGGGTCGGTCGGCCCGAAGGCCGGGCCCACGTACCTCGTGGTCGGCGACGCCGCCGGTGCCGTCAACCCGTTCAACGGTGAGGGCATCGACTACGCCTACGAGACGGCAAGGATGGCTGCCGACGTGCTGCACGAGGCGCTGACCGGGGGCGACACCACGGCTCTGCAGGCATATCCCAAGCTGCTCGAAGCCGAGTACGGGCAGTACTTCAAGGTGGCCCGGTTGTTCGCAAGGATGATCGGGCGCCCGGCCGTGTTGCGCGAGTTCACGAGGGTCGGCATGCAGAGCCGCACGCTCATGGAGTGGGTGCTGCGGATCATGGCCAACCTGCTACGCCCGGACGAGCTGGGCCCGGCCGAGGCGGCCTTCAAAGCGGCGTCTGCCATCGTGCGCCTCGCCCCCAACGCGTAATATGGCGCTCACGCAGAGAATACGCGGTGGCGTCAGGCCGCATCGCAGCGGCTCGCAGGCTCACAGCTCGCCAACGGGGCGAGCTGAGTCGTCGTCCGTCGCAGCGGCGCTGGCCCCGCTCGTTACGGCCATCCTCGGTTCCGAGCCGCCGCTACGCATCGAGCTCTGGGACGGCAGCGCGCTCGGCCCTTCCGCTGAAGCGACGCCTGGCACGCTGATCGTGCGGTCCCCCGACGCCATCCGTCGGATCATGTGGTGCCCCAACGAGCTCGGCCTCGGTCGCGCCTACGTGGCCGGTGAGCTCGACCTCGAGGGAGACATCGTCGCGATGGTGGAGTTGCTGCGCGACGCCACGCCCCAGCAGCTCCGCTTCGGGGGACCCGCAGTGGTGGCTGCGGTCGGCGCCGTGCGACGCCTGGGGCTCGGACGGCGACCGCCACCAGCACCACCCGAGGAGGCGCGGATCCACGGCTGGCGCCACTCACTGGGGCGTGACGCCGAATCCGTCGGCCACCACTACGACGTGGGCAATGACTTCTACAGGATCGTGCTCGGTCCGACGATGACCTACTCGTGCGCTCGGTTCACCGACGTCGGCAACGACCTCGAGACTGCTCAGGATGCCAAGCACGAGCTGATCTGCCGCAAGCTCGGGCTGCACGAGCGCCAGCGCGCACGCCTGCTCGACGTCGGCTGCGGATGGGGATCCATGGCCATTCACGCGGCGCAGCACCACGGTGCGTCCGTCGTCGGCATCACGCTCAGCCGACCGCAGGCTGACCTGGCTCGTGAACGGGTCGCCGCGGCCGGGTTGGGTGACCGGGTCGAGATTCGCCTGCAGGACTACCGGAGATTGCGCGGTGAGCAGTTCGACGCCATCAGCTCGATCGGCATGGCCGAGCACGTGGGCGCCAAGAACGCGGATCGCTACTTCGAGATCCTGCGCGCCGCGCTCGCTCCTCACGGCCGGTTGCTGAACCACGCCATCAGCTCGATCGGCGGGTCCCGGATCGGCCGGCGCTCGTTCATCGGCCGCTACGTGTTCCCCGACGGAGAACTGCTCGACGTCGCCGACACGATCCGATCGATGGAGCGTGCCGGTTTCGAAGTGCGCGACGTGGAATCACTGCGCCAGCACTATGCACGAACACTGGCGGCCTGGATCGCCAACCTCGAGGA
>JACDHN010000474.1 GCA_013821025.1 Acidimicrobiia bacterium
CTGGCCGACGGTCATCGACGACCGGGCCCTCGTGCTCACGCCGCCTCCATGGGGGCTACGCCCCCATACCCCATCCCAGCCGGCTCGCTTGCGCTCGCGCGCCTGGCCGGCACTCGCTCGCTGTGCTCGTTCACGCCGCCACCTCTATAGGGGCTGCGCCCCCATACCCCATCCCAGCCGGCTCGCTGGCGCTCGCTCGCCTGGCCGGCACTCGCTCGCTGTGCTCGTTCACGCCGCCGCCTCCATATCGAGCAGCGCCTGCTTGACCTCCGTCCCGGCCAGGTACTGGCCGATCGAGCCGTCGCTGCACACCACCCGGTGGCACGGCACGATCACCGGGAGAGGGTTCGTGGCGCAGGCGCTCCCGGCGGCCCGCACGGCAGCAGGACGACCCGCCGCCGAAGCGATGGCCGTGTAGCTGGCCGTCGTGCCGTAGGCGATCTCCCGCATATGGCCCAACACCGTTCGGCGGAAGCCGTGGGCCAGTTGCAGGTCGATCGGCAGGTCGAACTGGCGTCGGCGCCCGGCGAAGTACTCCTCGAGCTGAGCAGCGGCGGCGTCCAGGCGCCCAGGCGAGCGCAGGATCCTGGGACTGATCTCATCCGCCAGGCGGGCGAGCACGGCGCAGTGGTCCTCCAACTCGAAGGCGATCCGCACCAGCCCCTCGGGCGTGGCGGCCAGCAGCAACCGACCGATCGGGCTGTCGATCGTCCGGTAGGCGACATCGAGCAGCGAGGCGGCGTCCGCCCGTTCGGCCAGCAGGTCGTGGAGGTCGGCGTCAGTGTCATCGTCGTTTGCCGGGAACAGGGCCGACAGGTCGTCGATCACCTGCTGGTCGCCGGCGTTCGTGGTGGCATTCATCGTGATGATCCTTTCGAGTAGGTCGTGCGCAACTTGGCGATCCCATCGGCCGCGCTCCTGCGGGCCGCCGCTTCGCTCGTCTCGAGCAGAGAGCCCACCTCGGCGTACGGGAGGCCGCCGAGGTAGTGATAGATGACAGCGTGGCGAGCCTTGAACGGCAGTCCATCGAGTGCCGCTCGCAACTCGTGGCGATCCTCGGCCGCAAGCCCCTCCTTCGATGGGATGTCAGGTAGCTCGCTTGCAGGGCGCGGAGCGCGATTGATGGCGCGGATCTGATCGATCGCCTTGCGATGGGCGATCGTCACCAACCATCCGCCCACGTTGCTGTCGGGTCGCAACCCGGGATATGCCTTCATCGCTGCCAGGAACGTCTCCGCCCAGGCGTCCTCGGCGTCAGCGGGCCCGAGCAGCGCCCGGCACACGCGCATCACTACCCGACCGTGTTCGACCACGATCTCTTCGAAGGGACGCGCTGTCACACCTCGTAAACGGTTGACAGCGCCAAATCGTGAGGTGAGATCAGCCGTTGATCCAACGTACTCGGCCTGCGCGAGCCCGAAGTCACGGTGAGGGCGGACGACGCGGTCGCCCCAGCCGTCGGGCACGTACGATGCTTCGGTGCAGCCCCGCGATCAGCATGACTTGACCGGGCGTGTCCGTCGACTGATCGGTGTGTACGACGCCGATGGCACAGTGCTCGGCGAGCTGAGCTACGCGGTCGGACGAGTGCTCGGGCAAACCCATTGCTCGCTGTGCGACATCACCCACGGTGCGTTCCGGGGCCGACCCGAGTGGAAGGCCAGCCGCTCGTCGCTCGGGGTCCCCTTCGACACGTACCATCGCAACGATCAGCCCGACGCCGTGCGGAAGGCGACGGGCGGGACGACGCCCGTCGTCGTCGCCGAGACGACCAGCGGTGAGATTCTCGTACTCCTGGGCGAGGCCGAGTTGGCGGCGTGTGGCGCATCGCCACCGCGGCTGATGACGGCGATCACCGACGCCCTCGATCTCAACTCGGGGCCGGCTGTCGTCCTAGAACCGACGTGACCGCCGTCCGGGCGGCGCCTGGGTGACGACTCTAGGAGGTGACGGGCATGGACACCCCGACGCCGCCCCTCGTGTCGGCGCCGAAACGCTCGATCTCGGCTGCCAGGTCGAGCGGGCGAGGACGAGCTTCTTTCGCCTCCGCCCT
>JACDHN010000475.1 GCA_013821025.1 Acidimicrobiia bacterium
ATACGGGTGCTGGTTCCATCACGCGGCCCGCCGCGTCAACAGCGACCGGGTCGCCTCGTTGAGCAGCGAACACCCGGGCCGGCACGCCGGCGCCTCCAGGCGCTTCGGCGGCCGCGTCATGAATGGCGACCGGGTCGCCTCGTTGAGCAGCGAACACCCGGGCCGGCACGCCGGCGCCTCCAGGCGCTTCGGCGGCCGCGTCAGGAATGGCGACCCGGCGAGTACGTTCACGTCGTGGTGGACGTGATCGAGGTGCATCGCTGGCCGTCGGATGACTCGATCGCCCAGCTGGTCATCGTCGACCACCAACGCCGTCCACGACCGAGCGAGGTGCGCCAATGGGTCGCGGCAGCTCGCGCCGACGATCCGGTGGCCATCCGCACCGGAGCGCTCTTCCCCGATGCCGCCGACGCCTTCGCCGCCGAGGGCTTCCAGGTGATCGACACGCTCTCGCTGCTTCGGCGGGAGCTGTCGGGAAGCGACCTCCGCACGCCGCTACGGGCGGCGCGCCACCTGGGGCGCGAGCGCGGGGTGCGCCTCACCACCATGCGTCGCCGCCATCTCGAAGCCGCAGCGGCGTTGGATCGGGAGGCCTTCGGGGACGAATGGGGCCACCGTGCCGCGAGCCTGGGGCGGATCGCTGCGGCAACAGCCAGGGCCCGCCAACGGATGGCTGTGCGGGATCGGCGACCGGCTGGATTTGCGATCACGGGTTTCGGTGGTCGGAAGGGTTACTTGCAGCGTTTGTCCGTCGATCCAGCTGACCAGCGAAGTGGCATCGGTCGGCTCTTGGTGATCGATGCCCTGGAGTGGCTGCAGCGATGCGGAGCCCGCTCGGCGATGGTCAATACCGGTGTCGACAACGCGCCCGCGCTGACCTTGTACAGATCCCTCGGCTTCCGTGCCATCCCCGATCGGCTCCGGGTGATGGAGCTGCTCCTCGATGGCTAGTGGGACCGCAGGGGTACCGGTTCGGCGCAGGGTGTTCGGCGTCCTGCTCGCCGCGGCGGCAGCGTCCATCATCCTCCCGGTTCTCACCACCAGCCCCGGCGCCGCTCAACCCGTCGAGGCGTTCGCTCTGACGCTCGTCGACCAGACCTACAGCGTCGCTCCTGGCGACGAGCTGCGGTTCGAGCTCACGCTCGACGGGGCGTTGCCGACCCAGGCGCTGCCGACGACCACGACCACGACCACGACGACCACCACCACCCAGCCGGCGCCCTCAACCGGCGATCGTGATCGCCCACCCCCGCGCCGTCCCGGCACCACCGTTGGGCGTTCGACAACGTCTCGGCCCACCACGACGACGGCCACCACGTCCGCCCCAACGACCACGTCGACGACACCGGCCACCGAACCGCTGCCCAACATCGACGGTGACATCACCGTCGTCGTCTACCCGCCGGTGCTCGATCGCGCCGGCGTGGATCTGGCTCTCGACGGCGAGTTGGGCGAACCCACCGATGGTGTACAGCTGATGCCCCTTGCCGACTCGATCTCGGTGCGCTCGGCGTACGACCGCGACGACGATGTCGTCGAACTCAGCGTCCGCCTGCCGACGTCGTCGGGCGTCAGCGGCGCCGACGACTTGGACCTTCCGTCGCCTGGCATCTATCCGGTCGCGATCGCCGTCCGTCTCGATGGCGAGACGGTCGCCGAGCACGTGACCCTCGTCAGGCGCGTCCCTGATCCTGGCACCGCCCCTCAGCTTCGCCTCGGCGTGCTCGCCGGCGCCATGGACGACGACGATGGGCCAGCGCTCGCCGAGCTGACCGATCTTGCCACAGCCGACTTCCCGGTGACGGCCGCCATCGACCCGGAACTGCTCACCATGACCGTCGAACAGGACCCCCGAACCATCACCGCCCTCGCCGGGGCACTGACCGGTGACGAGTCCGTGGCACTCCCGACGGGTGACCTCGATGCCTCGTCGGCGGCGACTGCCGACCTGGGTGAGCTGTTCTACCGGCACCTGCGCGCCGGCGAGGACGTGCTGTTGCGGCAGCTCCCCGAGACACCGGTGCGCCGCACGGTGTGGCCGATCACCGACG
>JACDHN010000177.1 GCA_013821025.1 Acidimicrobiia bacterium
TGCCGGCCCGGGTGTTCGCTGCTCAACGAGGCGACCCGGTCGCCATTCATGACGCGGCCGCCGAAGCGCGTGGAGGCGCCGGCGTGCCGGCCCGGGTGTTCGCTGCTCAACGAGGCGACCCGGTCGCTGTTGACGCGGCGGGCCGCGTGATGGAACCAGCACCCGTATCGTTGACGCCGTGACCGTGCTGTTCGCCTCCCACGACAAGTGTCTGGAGCACCTCGAGGGTATGAACCACCCGGAACGTCCCGACCGTCTGCGGGCAGTGCTTCGCGGAGCCGGCGACGCCTCGGTGGTCGACGCCCTCGTGCCCGTGGAGGTGACGCCGGCGAGCAATGCCGATCTGGAGCTCGTGCACCCGCGCTGGTACCTCGATGAGCTCGATCAACGCGCAGCCTCCGGTGGCGGTTGGATCGACGCCGACACGTTCATGTCGCCGGCGTCCGCCGACGCCGCGCGGCTCGCTGCGGGAGCGGGGCTGGCCGCCATCGAGGCATTGTGCGCCGGCCGCGGCGACGCTGCCTTTTGCGCCATCCGGCCTCCAGGACACCACGCGGTCCCGGCAGCGGCGATGGGGTTCTGCCTGATCTCCAACGTCGCCGTGGCGGCTGCGTCACTCGTTGCAAAGGGAGAGCGGGTGATGATCTTCGACTACGACGCCCACCACGGCAACGGTACGCAGGCCGTGTTCTACGACGACCCGCGGGTGTTGTTCGTCAGCGCGCACCAGTGGCCGCTGTATCCCGGCACGGGTGCCACCGACGAGACCGGCGAGGGCGCCGGCGAGGGGTACACGCTGAACCTGCCGATGCCTCCTGGCACGACCGGTGACGTGTATGTGCGGGCGTTCGACGAGGTGATCTTGCCGGTAGCCGAGCGCTTCGATCCGACGTGGCTGATCATCTCGGCTGGGTTCGACGCTCACCGGGCCGACCCGCTGACCGACCTCGGGCTGTCGTCGGGAGACTTCGCCATGCTGACCGCACGAGCAGCGCAGCTCGTGCCGTCTGGCCGGTGCTTGGCCGTGCTCGAAGGCGGTTACGACCTCGAGGCGCTGCGCTCGTCGAGTGCTGCCGTGCTTGCTGCTCTGGCCGGAATCGACCATCGCCAGGAGGCGCCCACGTGTGGCGGTCCCGGCGCCGATGTCGTCGAGCGCGCCCGTGCCCAACGGGTGTACGGCGACCTGGGCTAGGACGACGCTGCGTGACCCCCGAACGTTTCGCGCCCGTGCTCGCCGAGCTGTCGTCGCTCGTGGAGCGATTCGCCGCTGGCGGCCACCGCCTGTACCTCGTTGGCGGCACGGTGCGTGACTTGCTCGCCGGACCCGACCGGTCCGATTTCGACCTCGACCTCACGACCGACGCTCGTCCTCCACAGATCAAGGCACTCGTCGACGGATGGTCCGACGCCGTGTGGACTCAAGGGGAACGCTTCGGCACCATCGGCGCCAAGCGCGGCGACAGGGTCTACGAGATCACCACGTTCCGCGCCGAGATGTACCACGACGACTCGCGCAAGCCCGACGTGACGTTCGCCGACGAGATCGAGGCCGACCTGTCCCGACGGGACTTCACCGTCAACGCCATGGCCATCGAACTGGTGCCAGGCACCTCGACGCCCCAGCTCATCGACCCGTTCGGTGGCGTCACGGATCTGGCCACCAAGGTGCTGCGGACACCGATGGCGCCCGAGATCAGCTTCGGCGACGACCCGCTGCGAACGCTCCGGGCGGCCCGCTTCATCGCCGGGTACGACCTGAAGCCGACCGACGAACTGGTGTCGGGCGTCGAGCAGATGGCCGGTCGGCTGTCGATCGTGTCCGCCGAGCGCGTCCGCGACGAGCTCGACAAGCTGATGGTGCTGGATCATCCGTCGGCCGGCCTGTGGTTCATCGTCGACACCGGTCTGGCCGACGTGTTCCTGCCGGAGCTCCCCGGGTTGCGGTTGGAGCACGACCCCATCCACCGCCACAAGGACGTGCTGAGCCACACCATCGCCGTCGTCGACAACGTGCAGCGGCCGCCTGCTGGCGGGGCACCCTTCGACTTTCGCATCACGCGCCTGGCGGCGCTGTTCCACGATGTCGGCAAGCCGCGTACGAGGGGGTATGCGCCTGGCAAGGGCACGACATTCCACCATCACGACATCGTCGGCGCCCGGATGACGCGCCGGCGGATGGCGGCCCTGCGTTACTCCAAGAATGACATCGCTGCCGTGGAGGACCTGGTGGCGCTCCACCTACGGTTCCACACGTACCGGCTGGGATGGAGCGACTCGGCCGTGCGGCGGTACGTGCGCGATGCCGGCGATCTGCTGGCCGAGCTGAACGTGCTCACCAGATGCGACTGCACCACGCGCAATGTCCGCAAGGCGGCGCAACTGTCCAAGCGGATGGACGAGCTGGATGTGCGCATCGTCGAGTTGGCTGCCCAAGAGGAGTTGGCCGCCGTCCGCCCCGAGCTCGATGGCAAAGCCGTGATGACGCACCTCGGCGTGTCACCGGGGCCAGTGGTCGGCCGGGCTCTCGATTTCCTGCTCGAGATCCGCCTCGACGAGGGTCTGATCGGCGAGGACGCCGCCTACCGACGCCTCGACGCCTGGTACGCCACCCAGCCCCAGAGCAACTGAAACGGCCCCTACCGTCCACCGCGCGCTGGGGAGTGCGATCAGTTGGGGAGCCTGGGCGGGGGTCCGGCGCTGAGCCAGGCGTCGAACAGCTCGTCGAGCTGCTTGCCGCTCACCTCCTCGGCGAGGGCGATGAAGTCGTCGGTCGTGGCGTTGGCGTGGCGGTAACGCTCGGCCCACGTGCGAACGGTCTGGAAGAACGCATCGTCGCCGATGTCGAGACGAAGGGCATGCAGCGTCAGCGCGCCGCGGTAGTAGACGCTGGACCCGAACAGGTTGTCGGCGCCCGGGTCGACGACGGCGCTCGTGTCGCCGGAGCCGCCTGTTGCCAACCGACGCATCGACTCGTCGATGCCGGGGCTCCCCGATTGCTCGCTCGTCCACATCAGTTGGCCGTACGTGGCGAAGCCCTCGTTGAGCCAGATGTCCCGCCAGTAGACGGGTGTCACGCTGTCGCCGAACCACTGGTGGACGAGTTCGTGGGCGAGGATGACTTCACTGATGGCGCCCGACCCGAAGACCGAGAATGTCTGGGTCTCCAGCGCCAGTCCCAGGCGTGCGTCGACGACGACGATTCCGTACTCGTCGAACGGGTAAGGGCCGAAGAGCTCGGTGAAGTACTCGAGCATGTCGGTGTGCAACTTGGTGAAGTCGTCGTAGCTGGCGGACAGCGTGTCGGGGACGGCGTCGCGCAAGCGAATGCCGTCTGGTCCCTCTCCGGTGTCGAACGTGAGGTCGTCGATGACGACCGTGGCCAGGTACGTCGCCATCGGTGCGTCCATGTCCCACACCCACGTACGCCGGCCGTCACCCGTTGCGGCATCGGACACCATCCGGCCGTTGGCCACGGCCTCGAGCGACTCGGGCACCGTGATCTCGAACCGGAACGTGGCCTTGTCGCCGGGCTGATCGTTGGACGGGAACCACGTCGCCGCTCCATTGGGTTCCGAGACGACCCAGGTGCTCGTCTCGTTCGACGACCACCCGATGTTGCCCAGAGATCCGTAGGGCTTGGGTTGTGGTTGGCCGTCATATGACACCTCGACGTCGAAGGTCTCGTTGGCCGTGATGGTCTGCTCCGGCGTAATGCGGATCTCGCCCGCCCGTTGACGGAACTCGACTTCGTTGCCGCCGAGCCGAACCGAACGAACTTCGAGGGCTTCGAGGTCGAGCGAGAATGACGCCAGGTCGTCGGTGCTCGTGATCGTCAGGGTCGCCACGGCGTCGATCGATTTCGTGCTTCCGTCCGTATCCGTGTCGGCATCGATGGCCAGCTGGTAGTGCTCCACGTCGTAGCCGCCGTTGCCGCTGGCAGGGAAGTACGGATCCACACCCTCGTCGGAACCGGCGGTGGCGCTGGCCGGTCGGGTGTCGTCGGTCTCCGGGGCCAGGTCGGAGTCGGGGGTCGTCGGGGACGGGTTCTGCGAAGACGAAGGCGGCGCACTAACCGCAGGATCGGACGGGTCCGATCCGCCCGTCTCGACGGAGCTCGTCCCGTCTGCACTCTTGCTGGACTCGGCGCCGCCGTTGTCGTCACTGGCACAGGACGCCAGAACGACCGCGGCGACCCACACGATCGCCCACCTCGCCCGCATCGTCCGTAGCTTACGAGTCGTTCCGGTCGGCTGGGGATCGGCCCGGGTCCCTCGGGGCCGCACTACCGTCGCGGCCGTGCGCGACGACACCGATGGCCTGCGCACCAGGCGTCTCGGTTCGGTCACCTGGCTGCACACGGCTCTGGCGGTGGGCGTCGCCACCGGAGCCGTCGCAGTGATCGCCGCCGGAGCCAGGATCACCTGGCTGGCCGTCGTCGCCGGCTCGGTCGCAGTGCTGGCAGCGGTCGGGGCGTGGGTCGAGTCGCGACGCCTGCATCGCCGCTTCGATGGCACCGTCGACCGGCTCGTGGTGGCAGAGTCGGAGCTGAGTCAGCTCATGAACGACCTTCCCGAGGCGGTGTTCGAGCTGAACGGCGACGGTGCCATCCGCTCGGCCAACACGATGGCGGGCGAACTGACCGGCCGCGACCCCGACGACGTGGCCGGCGCGCTGTTCACGGGTTTCGTGGCCCCCGAGAGCCGGAGAGGTGTGGCCTCGTGGTTGGCGAGGGGCGCCCGTCACGAGGAGCGCTCTGGCATGGTGGCGCTCACCCATGAGTTCCTGCTGCGGCGCGGTGACGGCACCGTCGTCGCGGTGGAGGCGTCACTGGAGCGACCGCTGCATCCCCACGAGGGAGTCATCATGCGAATGCGCGACGTGACGGAGCGGGACCAGCGGGTCCAGGCGCTCGGTCAGGCCCGTCGCCGCTTCCAGCAGGCGTTCCATTCGGCGCCGACGGGGATGGCGTTGGTCCGTCTAGACGACGGTGTCATCGTCGATGCCAATCGCTCGTTGGCAGAGATGCTGCACCATCCCATCGACCAACTGGTCGGTATGAACATCAGGGCGCTCACCCATCCCGAGGATCTCAAGGCGGCGGCGGCCTCGCGGGCTCGCCTCGAGCTGGGGATCGCCGACATGTACCTGCTCGATCAGCGCTACCTGCGGCGCGACGGGCGCTTCGTGTGGGCAAGGACCCGGGTATCGGTGACGGACGATGACGGTGGCCCGCTGGCCATCACCCACATCGAGGACGTCACCGAGCAGCGGCACAGTGCCGAGGCGCTGCAGTGGGCGGCCACCCACGACGAGTTGACGGGCCTACCAAACCGCACGATGGCCATGGCCACGGTGGGAGAGCGCTTGAAGGGATCGACGATCGGAGCGGTGGCGCTGCTGTTCATCGACCTCGACAACTTCAAGGTCGTCAACGACAGTCTCGGCCACGGCATCGGAGACGAGTTGCTGCGAGCGATGGCTCGCAGGTTGCGGGCGATCGGTCGTTCCAGCGATCTGCTGGCCCGATTCGGCGGCGATGAGTTCGTGATCGTCGTCGACGCCACGGCCGGACACGATGCGATGGCGATCGCCGAGCGCACCCGGGCCGCCATCAACCAGCCCCTCCAGATCGACGGCAGCGACTTGTACGTGTCAGGCAGCGTTGGCGTGGCGGTCAACGACCGCGCCGGCGTGACGGCTGACGAGCTGTTCCGGGATGCCGATGCCGCCATGTATCGGGCCAAAGCCCGCGGGAGGAACTGCGTGGAGCGCTTCGCCGTCCAGACGCGCCAGTCATCGGTGATGGCGCTGCGCACGGCGAGCGAGTTGCGATCGGGCATGGTGCGCAGCGAGATCGTGCCGTACTTCCAGCCGATCGTGGAGCTGAGCACTGGGCAGGTGGTCGGGTTCG
>JACDHN010000178.1 GCA_013821025.1 Acidimicrobiia bacterium
GGTGATGTGCTGGCGGCGGCGAATGGGCTCGACGAGCTGGTGATCGTCGCCCCCGAGCACGATGACACCGAGGCGCTGGTGCTGGGCACTGCGGTCGGTGCCAGGGTCGCCCGGGTGGGCGGGCCGGTCGACGTTCCTGCGGCGCTCGACCTGCTACTCGCTCCGACGTGACTCTGACGAGGGTGAGGCGGCGGATCAGTCGCAGGTGACACCGGCTGGCGGCAGCACCCCGTACTCGATGTCCTCTGGCGCCGAGTCGTCGGGCGGCGCCGGCGTCGTGGTTGCCGAGGTGACAGGCTGGCTCCAGCCCTGAGCAGTCGAACCGTCGGCGGCGGTGGTGGGCGTGGTGCCACCGTCTCGCCGAGACTGGGGCCGGGCAGGCGGCAGCTTCTGGAGCGAGATCTGGCCCCGGAAGAGCGCCAGCACCTCTTGCATGCGTTCGTTGTCCAGATCTGGGAGCAGCACCGAGTTGCCGCTGATGATGGCGCTGTTCGCGGTCACCTGGTAGTTGGGGATGCCCTCCGGTCGGACGTTGCGCAGCACTCCGGCGAACTCCAACAACCTCTGGGGCGACAGCTCGTCGTCGGTTACGACGTAGTCGGTCGTGGCCCGGATCAGGCTGCGGGCCACAGACGGGTTCAAAGCACCCTTGTCGACCACACGTGCCAGCATCCTGCGCATGAAGTCCTGCTGGCGCGAGATCCGGCCCAAGTCCGAGCTCAGGTCCTGCACCCATCCGGTGACCGGGTCGGCGCCCGCCGGCAGGTACTCGTAGTAGCGGGATCGCACGTAGGCCAGCGCGTGGTCGCCGCCGAACTCGAAACAGCCCTGCTCGGGCACGCTCAGCCCAGAACGCCTGTCGCGGGTGGGGAAGTCGAACGGCACCTGTACGCCACCGACCGCATCGACGAGCGTCTTGAAGGCGCAGAAGTCGACCTGTATGAAGTGATCGATGAAGATGCCGAAGTTGGCGTTGATGGTGGCGATGAGCAGGCTGGGATCGTCGCGCCGGTATGTGGAGTTGATGCGCGACTGGCCGGCGTCGGGGATCGACACCCACAGGTCGCGCGGGAACGACAGCACGGCCGCCCGAGACGAGATGGGATCGACCCGCCAGATGACGATGGTGTCACTGCGCTCCCCTTTGCGATCGCCGATCGAGCCGGCGAAGGGGCTGTCGGGGTCGATGCACGAGTTGTTGTCGGCGCCAGTGATGAGGAAGTTCTTGGCCTGCGGGTCGGCGGCCGGGAACGTGGGAGGCGTGGACACCGTCGTGCGAGGCGGACTCGTGCCATCCTGCGTCGATGCCGTCGTGTCGGGCGACGTCACGGCGGGCGCCGACGTGGCGGGAGTGGTCGTGGTGCCGGCATCGGCGAGCTGTTCCTGGGGATCCTTGATGTCGACGAGTTGGCGCCTCTGCAGCACGTACTGCCCGCCGGCCAATGCCACGGCCGAGGCGAGCGACAGTACGGCTGCGAAGGCGGCGCTCATGATGACGGCGCGCTGGCCGTTCGTCCGCCGCAACTTCTTGGCCTCGTCCCGCCCTGGCATCGGCGCGAATTCTAGTGGTGGCGGGTGCTTCGTGGACCCGCGGTGATCACACCGGTTCCAGCTCGATCTCGCAGCCGAGCTCCTCGCCGGGCCGGACATCGACGGCGGTGACGTTGCCCGCATCCGAGAGATCGGCGAGCGCAGCGTTCAACGCCGCACGTGCCGGCTCGGAGGCGACGATGATGAGCTGCCGCACGGCGGAGCGCTGGCTCACCTTCGCCTGCGTCTTCGCCCTGCGCATCTGGCCCAGCACCTCGATCGCCGGGTCCAATAGGTCGGCCCGGCCGTCGAGCCCGCTGGGCGTGGGCCATGGCGCCCGATGGACGCTCGTGTCGTGCCACCAGCTCCACGACTCCTCGGTGGCGAACGGCATGATCGGGCCGAGCAACCTGGTCAGCACATCGAGCGCCCAGCGCAGCGCGCTCCTGGCCGACGCGGCTGCAGCTTCACTGCGGCTGCCGTACGCTCGCCCCTTCACCAGCTCCACGTAGTCGTCGCAGAACCACCAGAAGAACGCCTCCGTGCGCTCCAGCGCCCTGGCGTAGTCGAAGTCGTCGAAGGCGCCCGTGGAATCGGCGACGACGGCGTCGAGTTTGGCCAGCATCGCCCGATCAACCTCATCCGAGACGGTGTTGGCGCCGGGATGCCCGTCGATGGTGCCATCGACCGCGCTCAGGCCGAGCACGAACTTCGTGACGTTCAGCAGTTTGATCGCCAGACGCCGACCAACCTTCATCTGTTCCTCGCTGAACGCGGTGTCGACGCCGGGCCTGCCCGACGCCGCCCAGTACCGCACGGCATCGGTGCCGTACGTGTCGAACAGCCCGATCGGCGTGACCACGTTGCCCTTCGACTTGGACATCTTCTTGCGATCGGGATCGAGGATCCAGCCGTTGATCATGGTGTGGGACCACGGCACTGCGTCGTGCTCGTAATGAGAGCGCACGAGCGTGGCGAACAGCCAGGTACGGATGATCTCGGGACCCTGTGGGCGCACGTCCATCGGGAACACGCGTGCGTAGGCGTCCGGATCGTCGGCCCATCGCCCGGCGATCTGGGGTGTCAGCGACGACGTGGCCCACGTGTCCATCACGTCGGAGTCGCCGATGAAGCCGTTGGGCACCCCACGCTGGCCGGCCTCGTAGCCCTGCGGCACGTCGCTCGACGGGTCGATCGGCAGCGCGGCCCGTTCCGGAACGATCGGTGAGTCGTGGTCGGGCTGGCCGTCGGCGTCGAGCGGGTACCACAGCGGGATGGGCACGCCGAAGAACCGCTGGCGACTGATCAGCCAGTCACCGTTGAGCCCGCCAACCCAGTCCTCGTAGCGGTGACGCATGTGCGGCGGGTGCCACACGAGCTCGCGCCCGCGCTCGAGGAACGTCTTGCGCAGCGCTTCCACACGGCCGCCGTTGGCGACGTACCACTGACGGCTGGTAACGATCTCGAGCGGCCGAGTACCGCGTTCGTAGAACTTGACCTGGTGCTTCAACGGTCGCGGCTCGCCCGGCAGCTCGCCGCTGGCGCCCAGCAACTCGACGATCGTCCGCTGGGCCTGGGTCACGGTGGCGCCGGCGAGCTCGGCGTAGGCGGCCTTTCCACTGTCGCACGTGATCCACTCGGGGCTGGTCGCGGAAAAGCGTCCGTCGCGTCCGATCAGCGCCCGCATCGGGAGTTGCAGCTCGCGCCACCAGGTGACGTCCGTCGTGTCGCCGAACGTGCAGATCATGGCGATGCCCGTGCCCTTGTCCGGATCGGCCAGCGGGTGGGCGACGACGGGCACTTCGACACCGAACAGTGGCGTGTGGACGGTCTGGCCGACGAGCCAACGGTGACGCTCGTCGTCGGGATGGGCCACCAGCGCCACGCAGCTCGGCACGAGCTCGGGACGCGTCGTGTCGACCAGCACGTCGCCGTCACCGTCGGAGCGATGGAACGTCAACAGGTGGTAGGCCCCGGGGCGCTCTCGGTCCTCCAGCTCGGCTTGGGCGACGGCCGTGCGGTCGTCGATGTCCCATAGTGTCGGCGCCTCTGCGCTGTACGCCTCGCCGCGCTCCAGGTTGTTGAGGAACGCCAGCTGGCTGGTTCGGCGGCTGATCTCGCCGACGGTGGTGTACATGAGCGACCAGTCGACTGAAAGTCCGAGGCGCCGGAAGATGTCCTCGAACACCTGCTCGTCGTCGGCGGTGAGCGTCTGGCACAGGTCGACGAAGTTGGGACGGCTGATCGGGACGGCCTCCTCGGGCGTGTCGTCGGGAGGTTGGAACGCCGGGTCGTAAGGCTGCGACGGGTCGCAGCGCACGCCGTAGAAGTTCTGCACCCGCCTCTCGGTGGCGAGCCCGTTGTCGTCCCATCCGATCGGGTAGAACACGGTCTGGCCGCACATCCGCTGGTAGCGGGCGATGGCGTCGGTCTGCGTGTACCCGAAGATCGTCCCCATGTGCAGCGACCCACTCACGGTCGG
The DNA here is from genome assembly GCA_013821025.1 of Acidimicrobiia bacterium. Lineage (GTDB taxonomy): Bacteria > Actinomycetota > Acidimicrobiia > Acidimicrobiales > Ilumatobacteraceae > JACDHN01. Next base: position 4,013 of record JACDHN010000178.1, read on the forward strand.
TGGCGGGGTGTCGATGGCGAAGATCTCCGACCGGTCGGCCGTGGTAGCCGCAACGCGGTCGAATGTGTACGTGCCGTCGGCCTCCCAGCGCTGCGCCCACTTCGATTCGAGTCCGTCCAGCGACGGCTTGTCGGGGGTAGTGGACATCGGCGGACAGGCTACTCACACGGGCGGCGCCGCCCCCCGTAGACACCCCCGGACGAACAACCCCTCGGGCGGGGTCTCGCCCCCTAAACTTCGAGGTCGTGCTGCGCCTCTACGACACCGCCTCTCGCGACGTCCGTGAGCTGGCACTCCGCCAACCTGGCAGAGTGAGCGTGTACGTGTGCGGACCGACCGTCTACGGCGCTCCCCACATCGGCCACGGGCGGATGTCGTTGGTCTACGACGTGCTGCGCCGGTACCTGGAGTGGACCGGTCTCGAGGTGCGCCTCGTCTCCAACGTCACCGACATCGACGACAAGATCATCAATCGCGCCGCCAGCGAGGATCGGCCATGGGAAGACATCGCCACCAAGTGTGAGTCGGTGTGGTTCTCAGCCATGGATCGGCTCGACGTCAAGGTCCCCGACGAGATCCCCCACGCCACGGAGTATGTAGAGGCCATGGTCGGCATGATCGGCTCGCTCGTCGACATCGGACGCGCCTACCCGACCGAGGATGGCGTGTACCTGTCGGTCTCGTCGGTGGAGGACTACGGGCTACTCGCCCATCAATCCCTCGACGAGATGGTGGCCGGCGGTGGTGAGCGCGAGGTCTTCGGCGCCGAGCACAAGCATCACCCTGCCGATTTTGCGCTGTGGAAGCTGTCCAAGCCTGGCGAGCCGACGTGGCCGTCGCCATGGGGTGATGGCCGTCCCGGCTGGCACAGCGAGTGCGTCGTCATGAGCCTCGAGCTACTCGGCGAGGGCTTTGATCTGCATGGCGGTGGTCAAGACCTTCGGTTCCCGCATCATGAGAACGAGCGCGCTCAAGCGGTGGCGCTTGGCAAGCGGTTCGCCAACCATTGGATGCACAACGGGTTCGTCGTCGACGCCGAGGGCAGCAAGATGTCCAGGAGCGTCGGCAACGTCGACAACCTGCTCGATCTGCTGGACCGGTTCGACCCGAGGGCGTACCGGCTCATCGTGCTGCAGAGCCACTACCGCAGTCCGCTGCGCGTCGTTCTCGACAACCTGCAGGCGGCGGTCAGAGCGCTCGAAGGCCTCGACGCCTTCACCGCCCGTACCGGCGACGTGGTGCTGGCGCCGCCCGACGACGATGTGCTGCAGCGCTTCGGCGAGCGGATGGACGACGACCTCGACACACCCGGTGCCATGGCCGTCGTGTTCGACACCGTACGGAAGGCCAACGCCGCCCTCGATGCCGATCAGCCGTTGGCCGGGTCGCTCGTGGCCGCGGTAGGCGAGATGTGCTCGGCGCTTGGACTGGAACTGACTGCCGGCGGCGACGTGCCCGACGGCGCCCGCGTCAAAGCGGCCGAGCTCGACACCGCCCGGGCGGCCGGCGACTACGCCACTGCCGACGCCATCCGCCATGAGTTGCAGTCAGAGCGCTGGCTCGTCGAGACGACGAAGGCCGGCACCACACTGCGCAAGCGCGGCCCCGCTTGACGGTCATCACCCAGACCTCTCGTCGGACCACGGCAGACCCGCCTGCCCTGCGGCGGCTGGTGGACCTGGAGCGGTTGCTGGTCCGGGCCCGCCGACCGATGGGGTACCAACCCGGCCTCGACGGCGTGCGGGCGCTCTCCGTGCTGGCCGTCATCCTCTATCACGGCGGCATCTCGTGGCTGCCGGGCGGCTTCTTCGGTGTCGAGGTGTCACGTGTTCATCCCTGGCGCCAACCTGATCTACACGACGATCGGTCCGGAGCT
>JACDHN010000476.1 GCA_013821025.1 Acidimicrobiia bacterium
CTTCGGTAATGTCGGTGAGCTCGTACACCGTCGTGACCTCCAGCTCGAAGCCGCCGGAGTTGGACGTGGTGACCGAGGACCAGCGAGAGCCGATGCCGATGGCCTCGCTCGGAAAGGACGTTGCCGTAGCGGTCTCGAACGAATCGGCCAAGCTCTCCGGCAGGTCACTGCCGTCCTTGAGCGTCGTCGTACCCACCTGGTTGCCGTTCTCGTCGTACTCGATCACGAGCGCCTTCCCGATCAACGGTTCCATCTCCGCAAGGATCTCGTCTTCCCCCTGCCGGAGATTCGGCGTCGATGGCATCGACGGTCATCTCGACGGTCGAGCCGGCCTCCGTGGCCTCGGTGACCTCGGACGTGAGCGTCATCGTCAAGCCGACGCCGATGTCCTCGCTGCGCTGCATCGTCATCATGTCTCCTTGAGGATCGGACCATACGTCCGAACGGGGTGCTGCCCACGGGGAGCAGTCCCCCAGCTCGGCTCAGTTCGTTCGTTTCGACGCCTCGTCGCCGGCGCTGGTTCCCCGGTACCGTGGGTTCATGACCGAGGTGGACACCAGAACAGCCGACAGGGCGTCGTTCAGCGCCATGACCGAGGGCACGAAGCAGGACTGGGACAAGATCGCCACGGCGATGATGGAGTTCTATCCCGGCCTCCCCGATCGCGTGATGACGCACCTGCGACTGCTCGAGGGAGACTTCGGCGGCTTCGCCGTCGACCGCCTGACGCACTCCCTGCAGACGGCCACCCGGGCATATCGCGCCGACCGAGACGACGACTACGTGGCCTGCGCCTTGCTGCACGACATCGGCGACACGCTCGGCTCGTACAACCATGCCGACATCGCCTCGGCCATCATCTGGCCGTTCGTCGATGACAACTACCACTGGATGGTCGACAAGCACGCCATCTTCCAGGGCTACTACTTCTTCGATTACCTTGGCCTCGACCGCGACATGCGTGACGAGTTCGCCGGCCACGAGCACTACGACCTGTGTGCCGAGTTCTGCGAGGTGTACGACCAGGCGGCGTTCGACCCGGACTACCCGACGATGCGCCTGGAAGAGTTCGAGCCGCTGCTGCGCACGTTCTTCGCCTCGCCGAAGCGTTCGATCTACAAGCGTGCCAGTTCGTAGCCCTGTCGTCTTCCCATCGCAGCTCTTCGCCCGCCTCGTGCGGTGCATCCTCGGTCTGACGCTGTTCGGCATCGGCATCGCCCTCATCGTCGACAGCGAGTTGGGCAACGGTCCGTGGGACGTGTTCCACCAGGGCGTCGCCGATCGGCTCGACGTAGGCATCGGCATCGTGATCATCGCCACAGGCGCGTTGTTGATGCTGTTGTGGATCCCACTGCGGGTGCGACCGGGGATCGGCACCGTGCTCAACACCGTCCAGATCGGCCTCGTGGTCGACATCGTGCTGCCGCTGCTGCCCGACGTCGAACGAATCGTGCCGCGGATCGGCTACCTGACCACAGGCATCGTGTTGATGGCCGTCGCCACGGCGCTGTACATCGGCTCCGGTCTCGGGCCAGGCCCCAGGGACGGGCTGATGACGGGGTTGGCGGCGCGGGGATGGAAGATTCGAACAGCGCGCACCGTGATCGAGGTCGCAGTGATGGTGACCGGGTTCGCGCTTGGCGGCACGGTTGGCATCGGCACGGCCGTGTTCGCGCTGGCCATCGGGCCGCTCGTGCAGTGGTTCCTGCCGCGTCTGTCCGTCGACCCGGTCACCCAGACCGGAGACGCGCCGAGCGGCAACACCGTGGTCGAATCCCCAGCGCGCTGACGAGTCGATCGCGTTGTCAAGGGAGCCGGTCACGTCGTTCAGAGGTGAAGACCGGGTCCGGCACGCCGGCGCCTCCAGGCGCTTCGGCGGCCGCAACATGAACCTCACCGGATCGCGTCGTTCAGGGGTCAAGTCCCGGTCCGGCACGCCGGCGCCTCCAGGCGCTTCGGCGGCCGCAACATGAACCTCACCGGATCGCGTCGTTCAGGGGTCAAGTCCCGGTCCGGCACGCCGGCGCCTCC
>JACDHN010000179.1 GCA_013821025.1 Acidimicrobiia bacterium
GAACGCCGAGGGGTTCTTCTCCTCGAGTCCGGCGTTGGCCGCCTTGTAGAGCTCATCGACGGGGTAGTCGCACTCGTAACTGCCGTCCTCGGCCGCGGCCGACTCCAAGCAGGCGTCGGTGACCTCGGGCAGCTCGACCTCGGTGAGGTCGACCTGCGACTGCAACCAATGCGGCTGCCAGAAGTTCAACAGCACCGGTGTCTCATCGGCCACGGCCTGTTGGATGGCGGTGATCAGACCCGCTTCGGAGCCGGCGACCACGAACTGCAACGGTAGCTCGAGGTTGGCGATGATCTGTTCGTCGTAGCTGACGTAGCTCGGGTCGCCCATCAGGAACTGACCATCGCTACCCGTTTCTGCGGTCGCGAACAGGCCGGCCAGCTCGGGATCCTTGAACCCCTCCCACGTCGCCAACTCGGGGTGCTGTTCGACGACGAACGTCGGGACGTACCATCCGATCTTGGCAGTCGGGCCCAGCAGGCCGAGATCGATCACCGATCCCTTTTCCTCGACGTAGGTGGCGTAGTCCTCGGCGTGGCCAGACGGCCACACCTCGAGCACGGCGTCGAGATCTCCGGCGTCGAGGCCCGGCCACGTGGCGTTCTCGTCGATGTCGACGAGCTCGACCGACGTGCCGAGTTCGGACTCCAGCACGACCTTGGCGACGTGGGAGTTGACGGCGGAACCGGTCCACGGGTTCACGGCGAGCGTGATCCCTTCGCCCTCGGCGGGCGCCTCACCCTGCGTCGCCTCTGCCTCGGACGTCGCAGCGGGACCCGTCGCCGCGGGATCGGTCGCGGCGCTCGTGCCGTCCCCAGCGGGGTCCCCGTCGTCGTCACCGCAGGATGTCGCACCGAGCAGTAGCCCGGTCGCTGCCAGCAGTGCCGCTTGCCGTCGCCATGTCCCCATGATCCCCCCGTTCATGTTCGCCGCGGGTGTGTGCCCCACGATTGCGTGACGCGATCGAGCACGACCGCCAACAGGACAATACTCACCCCACCGGCCACGCCCCTGCCGATCTCGGACTTTGTCAGCCCGTACACCGTCTCCAGTCCGAGTCCACCGGCACCGATGAGGGCGGCGATGACGACCATTGAGAGCACCATCAGGATGGTCTGGTTGATCCCCAGCATGATCGCCCGAGCGGCCATCGGGAGCTGCACCTTGACCAACTCCTGACGGGGCGTGGCCCCGAACGAGATCGCCGCCTCCCGCGGTGCGATCGGCACCTGGCGTAGCCCGAGGCTCACGAGCCGGATGCACGGCGGCAGGGCGTAGATGACCGAGGCGACGATGCCGGGGACTCTCCCGATGTTGAACAGGAAGATCACCGGCACGAGGTAGACGAACGCCGGCATGACCTGGGCGGCGTCGAGCAGCGGGCGCAGCAACCGCTCGGCGCGGTTCGACCGGCCGACGCAGATGCCGATCGGGACGGCCAAGAGGACGCTGACGGCGATGATCACGAGCACCTGGCTCAACGTGTCCATCGCCAGTTCCCACGTGCGCAGGGCGGCGATGCCGACGAAGCAGGCGCCGCAGAGAGCGGCCAGGCGCCAGCCGGCACTCGCCCACCCGATGGCGAAGGAGGCGGCGACGACCGCCCACCAGGGTGAGTCCACCAACAGATCGCGGACCGGATTGAGCACGTGGAGGGTGAGGAAGTCACTGAACGAGCCGGTGCCGCCGACGACCGGTACGCCGGTGCGGAAGTTGTCGTTGACCCACCGGACGGCATCGTTGATCGGCTCGGTGATGTCGATCGTGAACGCCGACGGGAAGTCGTCGGCGCCAGCGCCGGCGGCGATGATCGCCACTGCCACGACGAGACCGACGGTGACGATGGTCGCAATGTGCGCTCGGCCACGCGCGAACGCGGGCATTCGGCGACGGACTCGGTCGCCGCGCTTGGCGCGCTCACCGGTGGTGATGCGGTCGAGAGCGACAGCGGCGAACACGATCGCCAGCCCGGGTGCGAACGCCTGGCCGACCTGCACCCGCTGCAGCCCGCTCAGCACCCTGCCGCCCAGCCCGGCCACGCCCAGCATCGAGGCCAGAACGACGATCGCGAACGCCATCATGATGACCTGGTTCAGGCCGAGCAGCATCGCCCGCCGGGCCATCGGCAGCTGCACCTTGGCGAGCAGCTGGCGCGAGGTGCAGCCGAACGAGTTGCCAACCTCGGTGGCGACGACCGGCACACTGCGCAGACCGTGGCTCGTCAGTCGAATCGCCGGCGGTGTGGCGTAGACGACCGTCGCAATCGCGGCGGCGGGGACGCGGATCCCGAAGGCGACGACCACAGGGAGGAAGTAGACGAAGGCCGGCATCACCTGCGCCGTGTCAAGGACCCCGCGTAACCAGCGCTCGGCCCGGTCGCTGCGCCCCGCAAGGATGCCGAGTGGAATGCCGATCAGCAGAGCGACGATCACGGCGACGAGCATCAGCGCGATCGTGACCATCGTCTCGTCCCAGAACCCGAGCACGCCGCAGCCCGCCATGGCCAGCATGCCAACGATGGCGGCGCGGGCCCCGCCGGTGCGCCAACCGATCAGCGCCACGAGGGTGAGCACACCGGGCCAGCGCAGGTGGCGCAGCACCCACAGCACGGCATCGTTGGTGGCCGTCAGTGTGTCGGCGATCGGTTCGAAGACACGCGTGAACAACCAATGGTCGCCGTTGTTCTGGACCGTCCAGTCGTAGACGTCGTCGGACCATGGGCGCACGCGGGCGTCGAGCCACGTCGGCACGCCGTCGCCGATCCAGGCGCCGACCACGCAGATGGTGGCGACCACCACCGTCGGGATCACGAGCCGGCGCCACCGAACCGAGCGGTCGGACGCCACGGCCGGTGTCCCGACTGCGACAGCGGCGATCGCCATCAGCGGTCGCCCGTTCCGTCGATGACGTCGAGAACGTCCTCGCCGGCCACGAGCCGCAGGGCGGCGATGCGGTCGACGCTCCCGACGACGATCCCGTCTTCGTCGATCACACCGACCGGCAGGTCATGATGGGCGAGCCGGCTCATGACGTCACACACCTTCGTTCCCAACGGGACGCGAGCCGAGAAGCCGTTCGTGCCGGCTCCTCCGGCACCGATCAGTGTCATGATCGACTCGACGGCGAGCACGTGAGATCGGGACACGTCGCGCACGAAGTTGCTGACGTACTCGTCGGCCGGCGCACCGACCACCTCGGCCGGCGTGCCCACCTGAACGAACCGGCCGTCGCGCATGATCGCGATCCGGTCGCCGAGCCGCAGCGCCTCGGACAAGTCGTGGGTGATGAACACCATCGTCGTGCTGACCTCGCTGCGAAGCCGGATGATCTCGTCCTGCATGTCGCGGCGGATCAGCGGGTCGAGCGCAGAGAACGGCTCGTCGAACAGCAGGATCTCGGGCTCTGTGGCCAGCGCCCTGGCAAGGCCGACACGCTGCTGCATCCCTCCGGAGAGCTGATCGGGTCTGGCGGAGCCGAGCCCGGCCAAGCCGACGAGGTCCAGCATCTCCTCGGCCTTCGCTCTCCGGCGCGACTTGTCGACGCCACGCACCTCGAGCCCGAACGCCACGTTGTCGGCAAGCGACCGATGGGGGAGCAGCCCGAAGTGCTGGAAGACCATGCTCACCCGGTTCCGGCGCACGTCGAGCAGCGTCTCCCCGTCGGCCGCCGTGACGTCGACGCCCCCGATCCGCACGATTCCCGCCGTTGGATCGATCAGCCGGGTGAGGCAGCGCACGAGCGTTGACTTCCCACTTCCCGAAAGGCCCATCACGACGAACGCCTCGCCGGGTGCCACGTCGACGTCGACCTCGCGAACGGCAACGACGTTGCCCGTGGTGGCTTCGAGCTGGCGTCGGGACAGGTCGGCCGACGGGGATCCGACGATCCGTTCTGGCCGCGGCCCGAAGACCTTCCACAGCCCGCGCACCTCGATCACGCTGTCGGACGTGGCCCCGGCCCCCATCGGCCGGAGCTTACGTTCCGGCCACGACGCGAGACGTCGAGGCGTCGACGCCGTCACCGTTGCGCCACGATGGCAGCCGTGTACGACTTCGTGATCGTCGGTGGCGGCTCTGCCGGTTCGGCCCTCGCCAACCGTCTCAGCGCCGATCAGTCGAATCGGGTGCTCGTGCTCGAGGCCGGGCGTCCGGACTACCGCTTCGACGTCTTCGTCCACATGCCGGCAGCACTGATGTTCCCGATCGGCAACCGGTTCTACGACTGGAAATACGAGTCCGAGCCCGAGCCGCACATGGGCGGACGCCGGATCTACCACGCCCGCGGCAAGGTGCTGGGTGGCTCATCGAGCATCAACGGGATGATCTTCCAGCGCGGCAACCCGCTCGACTACGAGCGCTGGGCCGCCGATCCGGGCATGGAGAGGTGGAGCCATGCCCACTGTTTGCCGTACTTCAAGCGCATGGAGAACTGCCTCGCCGCGCAGCCGAACGACCGGTTCCGCGGTCACGCCGGGCCGCTCGTGCTCGAGCGCGGTGAGGCGACGAACCCGTTGTTCGGCGCCTTTCTCGAAGCCGTCCAGCAGGCCGGCCACACCGTGACCGATGATGTCAATGGCTACCGCCAGGAAGGCTTCGCCACGTTCGACCGCAACATTCATCGTGGGAGGCGGCTCAGCGCCGCCGGCGCCTACCTGCATCCGGCGATGGACCGGCCCAACCTCGACGTGCAGTCCCGGGCGCTCGTCACGCGTGTCGTCACCGACGGCAATCGGGTCACCGGCGTCGAGTACTCGCGCCCTGGACGCCGGCACGAGCGCGTCGACTGCGGTGAGGTCATCCTGTGCGGCGGGGCCTTCAACTCACCGCAGTTGCTCCAGGTCTCGGGCATCGGCGATGCAGACCACCTTCGCTCCGTCGGCGTGAAGCCGGTGCACCACGTGCCAGGCGTCGGCGAGCATATGCAGGACCACCTCGAGGTCTACGTGCAGCACGCCAGCACGCAGCCGGTCTCGCTGAACCCACTGATGAAGTGGCGGCATCGGCCGTGGATTGGCCTGCAGTGGCTGTTCCGGCGCGGGCCAGGCGCCTCCAACCACTTCGAGGCTGGTGGTTTCATCCGCAGCAATGACGGTGTCGCCTACCCGAACCTCATGTTCCACTTCCTGCCGATCGCCGTGCGCTACGACGGCTCCGCCCCCGCCGGCGGTCATGGGTACCAGGTGCACATCGGGCCGATGTACTCCGATGCTCGCGGCTCGGTGAAGATCACGTCACCGGACGTTCGCGACAAGCCGGCGTTGCGCTTCAACTACCTGTCCACCCTGCAGGACCGTCGCGAGTGGGTCGAGGCCGTCCGCCACGCCCGCAACATCCTCGGTCAGCCTGCATTCGCTCCGTTCGACGGGGGAGAGCTGTCACCGGGTCCTTCGGTGGCGACCGATGAGCAGGTCCTCGAGTGGGTGGCGGGCGATGCCGAGACCGCGCTTCACCCCTCGTGCACCTGCCGGCTGGGCGTCGACGAGATGTCGGTGCTCGACCCTGCGACGATGCGGGTGCACGGTATGGATGGGATCCGTGTCGTCGACGCCTCGTCGATGCCCTATGTGACGAACGGGAACATCTACGCACCCGTGATGATGCTTGCCGAGAAGGCCGCCGATCTGATCCTCGGCATCGAGCCCCTGCCCCCGGAACCGGTCGACTTCTACCGGCACTCATCGGAGGCAGGCGACAACGAACCGTGTTAGTGTTCCACGATGCGGATGGGTTCCGCATCATGGATTCGGCGTGATGGACCATCAATGAGCGAACAAGACGACGACATCGATCTGGCGAGCCTGGACGACGATGAGCTCGCCAAGCAGATGCACGACGACCTCTACGACGGCCTCGCAGACGAGATCGTCGACGGCAC
>JACDHN010000180.1 GCA_013821025.1 Acidimicrobiia bacterium
TCAAGGATCCTGCACGGTGCCGGGGGGCGACGGTCATCTCCTTGCACACGCCGAGGGCGAGCTGGTGCCTCCACTGGTACCGGCGCACCCCGTCGACCGACCGAGGATCTCGACTTCTTCGGCGAGCGTGGGCGAGCTGACGTCGCGTCGGCTCGTAATCAGTTCGTGGCCGCTGTTGCCGAACGCGGCTGGAGCGTCGTTCGACTGCAGGACAGCGAGACCTTTGTGCGCCTCCATCTGCACGGACGGGACGAGGTGCGGGTGGACATCGGGATCGACGTCGCGGCCAAGCACCCACCCGTCGTTTCTGTCGTCGGTCCGACATTCGCACCTGAGGAGCTTGCCGGCCGAAAGCTCGCCGCGCTGTTCGGCCGAGCCGAGGCGCGTGATTTCGCCGACGTGTACGTGCTTGCTCAACACTTCGGCCGGACAGTGCTCCTCGAGGCGGTCGGGATCGACTCGGTCCTTCTCTCCACAGACTGGGAGTCGACGCGTCGCATCGCACACCTAAAGTGATGGTCGTCGCCGCCGAGTCGGCACGCGACGGCGCGCCGTTCATCTCGATCGACGACGTCGAAGTCGACCCGCAGACGTGGCGGGGCGTGCTGCTCTGGTTGCAAGACTTCACCGACGCCGACTTGAGCGACTTGCTCGACTCGGTGCCTACGGAGAGCGAGCCTCAAGAACGCGCGAGGTGAGCTGGCCTCGGTTGGCGTTCCACTTCGTCGACGGTCTCCGGACGGTTTCGCTCCCATCACCGAAGGACGCCATCTGCCAACTCGGCTGGAGTGACCTCGACCTCCGACAGGAACTCGCCAGGATCGCGATGCTGATGCTCCGCAGCTCGCTCGAACAGATCCATGGGGTCCTCGGGACGAGGGTTCCGGGGTCGCATCCAGAACACCTGCGCCTTGCGAGTGTCCAACCTTTGCAGAGCTCCTGGAAGGTCGAGGAGCAAGGCGCCCGTCGCGCGGATCGGATCGTGCCCCACGCCCTCGATGGCGAACACCGTCAGCCTCGTTGCGATGATGGCGGCGAGCTCCCGGGGGTTCTTGAGCATCTTGTAGTTGTTCGTGACGAGGCCCGGATAGCCGAGCTGGTGGAGCGCGATGACCAGCTCGCGGTCGTCGAGGCCCGGCAGCCGGTGGTCGATCTGAGGCAACGGGTCCAACTCGATGTCGACGATGTACTCCGCCAGTGCCGCGAGGATCGGTGTTGGGAAGTTGTGATCAAGCGCGAGCCGCACGGGTTGCGGCCTGGCCATCAGGCAGCGCGATCCAGCGTTCCGAGCGACTGCTCGAGGTCGACGGCCTCGGCGATGCTCTGACGACTCTCGTCGGGGTAGAGGCGGGCGAGGTCAGCGAGTGCATACCCACGGTCGGCGAGGGCGGCGATCGTCACCGTCGTGATTCGCGACCCGTCGAGGTGAGGCTCGCCGGCGCACTTGCCGGGCACGATTCGCAGATGTTCGCGTGGTCGGCGGAGATCTGGTCCTCGACCACCGTCCGAGCCCTCGAACGGCGCGAGAAGGTCGAGCCACTCCGAGATCACCCCCTGGCCCCGAACGTCCTCAGTGGAGCCATCAGTCACGATGAGGATGCGCCCGGTCCGGTCGACGTAGAGCGGCGACTTGCCCGCCCTGCCATCCCAGAGATCCAATCCAAGCCCGTCGAGTCGCTGGAGAGCCTCACGAACATCGCGCATCGCGGATGCCGGCCGCTGATCGTCTACGGGTCCTTTCGGATGGCGAAGCCACGACACGATCCGGAGGGACATGAGATCGGCGTAAGACCACAACTTCTCTCGCTCCGGCGAGATGCTCGGTATGACCACACGCTTGCGAGCCCAGTCGTAGACCGTGGACTGGGGGACACCTGAGAGCGCGGCGGCGCGACGAGCCTCGTAGCAGCCGTCGAATGCCAGAATCGCGCTCATCCCTCTCCTTCCCGTCGGTCGATCGTAGCCTTGCGCCGATCGAGCGACTCGCGCATTGGCGAAGGCTCGGTGATCACGGAGCGGGCGGACAGGAGTGAGACACTCGACGAACGTCGCCCACCGCTGTGTCGACGCGTACAGCACTCGATAGGGCCTTGCGGATCATCGAAGTGGTTCCCGAACGTGCCGTCTGCATCGGCCGAGATCGAATGTTGCGCGCTCAAGGGTAGAAATCGGGTAGAAGTGGGCCGATTCTGTGACCATTCCACACCCTCTGAGCAGGGATTTGTGGTGGGCGAGGGGGGACTTGAACCCCCACGAGGTTTCCCTCACTGGCACCTGAAGCCAGCGCGTCTGCCATTTCCGCCACTCGCCCGAGTGGAGGGCCAAACGCTACATCAGGCCCGTCCGGTCCCCAACCACGATCGGGAGCGCCCGCGCCGCCGTGGCCGCCAGAACCCCGACCACAAGCGCCGGTAGCCTGCTCACCCACTGTGGGATTGCAATCACTCGAGCGGCGCCTAGAGCGTATCGTCGAAGGCGTGTTCACTCGCCGCGCCAGCTCCACCATCAGGCCGATCGAGCTCGGCCGTCGCCTCGTCCGGGCGATGGACGACCAGCGCTCCGTCGACGTCCGGGGCCGCCGTATCGTCCCCAACGTCTTCGCCGTCCGGCTGCACGAGCGCGACCACGCCGCCATGGCCGACATCGGCCAGATCTTGCGCACCGAGTTGGCCGAGGCGGCCCGCGAGTACGCCCGGGAGGAAGGCTACCACTTCGTGGGGCCGGTCAAGGTCGACCTGCACATCGACAACAACCTAAAGCCCGGCCGGTTCGTCGTCGACAGCCAGCTGCGCCAGGGCGAGAGTGGCATCGGCGTGGGCACGCTCGTGATGCCGTCGGGCGACCGGCACGACATCGGCGCCACGCCCCTCGTCGTCGGCCGACTCCCTGAATGTGCCATCACGCTCTCGGACCAGAACGTCAGCCGCCAGCACGCCGAGGTGAAGGCAACGCCGAACGGGTTCGTCGTGCGCGATCTGGGTTCCACGAATGGCACGATGGTGAACGGCGCCCGGACCAGTGGCGAGCATCTGCTGCGCGATGGCGACATCGTGAGCTTCGGCTCGACCTACGTGCGCTTCGAGACGTCCTGACGTCCCCCGCCCCATGTCCAACCAAGTACTCGACATCCTCAAGATCGTCTTCCTCGGTCTGCTCTACCTGTTCTTCGCCCGCGTGCTGTGGGCGGTGTGGAGTGAGGTGCGCCGGCCGGCCACGGCCGGTCGCCGAGTCGATCCCAGCTCCGAACCGGAAATGCTCCCGGCATCCAAATCGTCTCGCGGACCGTCCAAAGGCAAGGGCGGTCGCATCGGTCGCCTCGTGATCATCGAACCCAAGCACCGCCGAGGCACGGCGTTCGCCCTCGGCAGCGAGATCACCATCGGACGCAACGACACCTGCACCGTCGCAATCGACAACGATGCCTTCGTGTCCGGCCTCCACGCCCGCGTGTTCACTCTGGAGGGTCAGCCGATGGTGGAGGACCTGAACTCCACGAACGGCTCGTTCCTGAACGGCACCCGGCTGTCAGGCATGAAACTGCTCCACAGGGGCGACCGCGTCCAGGTGGGCTACACGGTCCTGGAGGCGCAGTAGTGGCACAGCTCGAGTGGGGATCGGTCACCCACGAGGGGCAGATCCGCACCGCGAACGAGGACAGCCTGCTGGTCGAACCCGGCGTGTTCGTCGTCGCCGACGGCATGGGTGGCCACCAGGCCGGCGAGGTGGCGAGCGCCCTCGCCGTCGAGCGCATTCGCCGCAACCTCCTCGGCAAGCCCGGCGTGCTCGACGCCGTCATCACCGCCATCAACGACGCCAACGCCGACATCCACGAGGCGGCTTCGGGTGACGAGACCAAGCAGGGCATGGGCACCACGGTCACCGCACTCGCCGTCATCGCCACGCCCAACGGCGACGAGGCGCTCGGCCTCGCCAACGTGGGCGACTCACGCACGTATCTCTTCCGCCACGAACGTCTGCGCCCCATCACGGTCGATCACAACTACGTCCAGGAGCTGATCGACAGCGGCCAAATCACGCCCGACGAGGCGCGCCAGCACCCGCGACGCAACATCATCACCAGGGCCCTCGGCATCGAGTCCGGCGTCAGGGTCGACGCTTGGACCATGCCACTCGTGCGCGGCGACCGATTCCTGCTGTGCAGCGACGGTCTCGTCGACGAGGTCACCGACGAGGACATCGCCCACGTCCTCGCCACCCATCCTGACCCTCAACGCACCGCCGAGCGGCTCGTGGAGATGGCGAACGACTCCGGGGGTCGCGACAACATCACGGTCATCGTCGTCGACGTGCTCGACGGCTCCGAACCGCCTGCGCACGACGAGATGGACCTGGAGCCGATCTGGGCGACGACCGGCGCCGGCGCCACCGCCGGCGCCGCCGAGCGCAGCGAGGACACCACCGAGGAGGTTGCGATCATCGGCGAGACGGCGCCAGGTGAAACCACCCCGGACGAGGCCGACCTCATCGCCGTCGCCAACGTCGTCGAAGCGGTCGAGAACGACCGGCGCAAGCAGGCCGGTGCCGACGCCGGCAACCAACCCGAGCCCGAACCCCGCGGCTTCGTGGCCGACGAGCTGCCGCCCGAACCCGACGAGACACGTGCACGACCAGCCGCAACGTCCGCAACGTCCGCAACGGCCGGCACCGAAGACACCGCCACCGCTGACGGGACGGTCAAGACGAAGCGACGCCTCGGTCGCTTCTTTGCCGCCGTGCTACTTGCCGCCATCCTCGTCGCCGGCTTCGTGATCTTCGCCGCCTGGGCGCGGCGCGGGTACTACATGGCCTTCGATGACTCTGGTGACGTTGTCATCTACAAGGGCCACAAGGACGGCGTGCTGTGGTTCGACCCCACCGAACAGGGACGCTCGTCGCTGGGCCGCGACCGACTCGACGAGGAGTCGATCGCCCGCGTGGAGGCCGAGCCCGAGTTCGAGTCCCAGGCCAGCGCCGAGCGATACCTCAACGACGTGCTGACCCCCACCACCACCACCACGACGACGACCACCACCACCGCCGCCACAACGAGCACGACCGCACCTCGATCTACGACGACGGAGCCGCGATCGACCACTACGAGACCCGGCGCCACTCCCACGCGCACCTCACCGTCGCGCCGCACCACACCGGAGACCAGTTCCTGATGGCACGTACCATGAACCTCGCCCGCCGGCGGCGCTCCGGCGAGCTGACGCTGATCATCATGGTGGCGCTGATCACCGGTGGCGGCTACATGCTGGCGGCACTGGGCACGAACTCGGAGATCCCGGCGCGCATCGTCCCGTTCCTTGTCGCACTCGTCGCCCTGCTCATCATCACCCACATCGCCGTGCGTCTGCTGGCCCGCGGCGCCGACGCAACGATTCTCCCCCTGGCGGCGTTCCTGCACGGCATTGGCTACGTGATGATCACGCGCATCGACGAACGACTCGCCGGGCTGCAGACCACGTGGAGCTTCGTCTCGGTGGCAGCGTTCATCGCCACGCTCGTCATCGTCCAGCGGGCCACCGACCTGGCGCGGTACAAGTGGCTGCTGTTCACAGCCGGCGCCGTGTTGCTCGTGCTGCCGATGGTCCCTGGCATCGGAACCACCTTCAACACGGGCGCCAGGATCTGGGTCCAGCTCGGGCCGATCAACTTCCAGCCAGGGGAGTTCGCCAAGCTGGCGCTCGCCATCTTCTTCGCCTCATACCTGGCCGATACGAAGGAGTTGATCGCCGCCGGTACGTGGAAGCTCGGGCCGATCCACCTCCCAAGCCCCCGCTACATCGCTCCCCTGCTGATCGCCTGGGGCTTCTCGGTGATGGTGATGGTGGGCGAGAAGGACCTCGGGTCATCGCTG
>JACDHN010000477.1 GCA_013821025.1 Acidimicrobiia bacterium
CGACGGTGAGGTGCTGGTGGAGGCGACGACGCCAACGCCAACGCCAAGGACCGCCCGCTCGATGCTGCGCTCGCCCATCGCCCTGATCGCGTTCACCGTCACGGTTGCCGAGCTGGGTGACAAGACGCAGCTCACGACGGCCACATTGGCAGCCCGCTCTCACCCCGTGTACACCTGGGCCGGCGCCACTCTGGGCCTGATGGCCGCCGGCGTGCTCGGCGCGTTGCTCGGGCGTGAACTCGGTGATCGCCTCCCCCGCCGGGCGCTCAGCTACGTCTCTGCCGGCCTGTTCCTGATCGTCGGCATCATCATGATCGCCACCGCGCTCTCATGACTCGGCCGCCGAAGCGCCTGGAGGCGCCAGCGTGCCGACCCGGGTCGCCACGCCTGAACGACGCGACCAGAGTCAACGCCCGACGCTGCGGCAGCTGGCTCCCACCCGGCGGCCGTCGACGTAGAGTCCGGGGGTGCTGCTGCTCGTGCGACACGGCGAGACCGAGCCGAACACGCAGGGGCTGCTGCTCGGCCGGGCCGACCCGCCGCTGACGCCGCGAGGTCGATCTCAGATCGCCGCTCTGACGTCGTCGCTGCCGCGCCCCGATCGACTGATCTCGAGCCCGCTGCAGCGGGCGATCAGCACAGCCGACGCCTTCGGCCACCCTTTCGAGATCGATGAACGATGGATCGAACTCGACTACGGAGAGCTCGACGGCCGTCCCGCGTCAGCCGTGGCTCCGGATCTCTGGACGCGCTGGCGCACCGATCCCGCGTTCGCTCCCGGCGCAGGGGAGTCGCTGGCGCAGTTGGGTCGGCGCGTTCGATCGGCCTGCGAAGAACTGACAGACGCCGCAGCCGATGGTGTCGTGATCGTCGTGACGCATGTCAGCCCGATCAAGGCGGCCGTGGCGTGGGCGTTGGATGCTCCAGACACCATCGCCTGGCGCACGTTCGTCGAGGACGCCAGCGTGTCTCGAATCGACGTCGAAGCGGCCGCCCCGGTCTTGCGCTGGTTCAACCGTGGCGTTCTGCCAACTCCCTGAGCGCACGGAAGAAGGCGTCGGCGGCGGAGTCCCACGTTGGGAGCCGCTCACCCCGGCGACTGGCAGCGGCAGCGAGCTCCAATCGCCATCGGTCGTCGGTGGCGATCCGCACCAGCACCGCTCGCAGTCCGGCGATGTCTCCGCGGTGCAGCAGTACGCCCTCTCGTCCGTCGTCGATCAAGTGGCGCAGGTTGCCCGACGACCAACCGATCACCGGGAGCCCGGCGGCGAGCGCCTCGCCGTAAACAGTGCCATATGTCTCCCGAAAGCTCGGGAGGACAAACGCATCCGCCGCCCGGTACAGACGTCCGATGTCGTGCCGTCCTACCGGACCGTGCTCAACGACGCGCCCGACGAGATCAGGCGACTCCAACCGTGCTCTGACGCGTCGCGTGTAAGCACCGTCGACATCATCGCGCCCGACGAGGTGGAGCAGAGCATCATCGGGACCGAGCCCGGCCACGGCGTCGAGCAGTTCCAGCAGCCCCTTGTTCGGGAGCCAGTTGGCGACGCACAGCAGGGCGATGCGGCGCCCGTCGCGCAAGTCGGGCACGGCGCCAACCATGGGTACGTCGCAGCCTGGCTCGACCACGATGATCCTCCGGGCGGCGAGAAGGCGATCATCCGACAATGCAGCTCCCAGCGCGGCGCTCGTGGCGATGAGCAGTTGGCAGTGGCGGTACAGGGCGCGATCGAGCGGCCGCTGCAACGTCCGAAGGGCGCTGGTGGTGCCGACACCTCCTGGCGCTTGATGGAGGATCGCCGCCATCGGCACCTTCCGGCGACGGCGCCACAGCCACGGCGGGATCGACCAGGCGGTGATGCTGTCGACCAGGATCACATCGGCCGCTCGGCGCAGCGGATCACGAAACCGGCCGGCGGCGACGAACGAGATCGATGCCTCTCGGTCCGCTGCCCGATCGGCCATCCTGCTGTGATAGAGGTGTCCGCCGGTGAGCTGGGCCGGCGATCCCCTCGT
>JACDHN010000478.1 GCA_013821025.1 Acidimicrobiia bacterium
GAGCGGGTTGGTCGTCATGGCGACGTCGATGGAGTGGACGGCCACGCGCCGCGACCGCGTCGTGTGGCGGGGGCTGCCGATGTTCGGCGCCTTCATGCGATCCCGGCTGCACGACCGGCTACTTCGCCGAGGTGTGCGCCGGCTCATCGGAGCGGACCACGAGATCTTTCCGATGCTGCCGTGGGCGGAGGCGGAGATGCGCCGCAACGGCCCGAGCGACATGCTCGAGGCAGGGCGAGCGCTCAGCGAGTTCGACGCCCGGAGCTGGGCGACGACGCTCGGGGTGCCAGCCGGAGCGCTGATCACCACGGCCGATCGCCTCGTCCGGGCGCGCAAACAACGCCAGCTGGCGAGGGCGCTCGGTGCCGAGACCAGAGAGCTCGCAGGCGATCACTTCTGCTCGCTCGTCCAGCCTGGCGAGTTCTCATCTCTGCTGGTCGATCTGGTGCGCTCCGTCGCCGCTCGAAGTCGATCCGGATCGGTGCCGGCGGCCGTCGAGACAGCCGTTCGCTGACGCTCACTCGCTGGAGTGGCGGCTGGCGATGGGCTCTGCGGAGGCGGACGTCGCGTCCAGCTCCTCCAAGCGGGTAGCGATGCGCGCCACGCTGGCGGTCAACGACTTCAGTTCGTCGCGCAGCTCATCGCCGGTCACCACATCGGCGAGCATCAGGCGCACGCCAGCCAACTCGCGGGCCAAGAACTCCGTTTCGGCCTGGGTGCTGGCCGCCACCTCTCGATCGCTCTCCGATTGGGTCCGGCCCCGTCGCTCCTGGCGGTTCTGGGCGAGCAGGATCAGCGGCGCTGCATACGAGGCCTGAAGTGACAGCACCAGCGTCAACAGCACCAGCCCGCGGCCCCAAGGGTCGAACTGGAACCGACTCGGCGGGACCAGGTTGGCGGCGATCCACAGGATGATGACCACGGTCTGGAACACGAGGAAACGAGCGGTACCGAGGAACCTGGCGATCGATTCGGAGAAACGCCCGAACGCGTCGGGGTCGTAGTGCACGTCGAGGCGCCGGGCAGCCCGCGGGGACCCCAGATCTTCGCGGCGCTTCACCATGGGGTCACGAGGCGCTTTCCGCATGCCGGTGCCGCTGGCGCCACCCGGTGCCGAGCAGGCGGTCGAGCACGTCGTCGATGGTGACGGCGCCGAGCAGGTGGCCACCCTCGTCGCAAACGGCCACCGCCACCATGTCGTACGAGGCGAGGATCTCGGCCACGTGCCGGTCAGGGGTGCCCGGCGCGACGACAGGATCGAGGCTGACGCACCTCTCCAGCTCCATGCGCGGCGGCTCGCGCAGCAGGCGCTGTACGTGAGCCGTGCCCAGAAACTTGCCTGTCGGCGGCTTGAACGGTGCCTGGCACACGAACACCTGGGCGGCGATGCTGACCACTTGGTGCGGGTCGCGGATCTCGGCCAGGGCGTCGGCGACCGTGCTGCTCGGGCCGAGAATGATGATCTCAGGGCTCATCAGGCCGCCCGCCGTGGCCGCCTCGTACGACAGTAGGCGCCGCACGACGTCGGCGTCCTCGGCATCCATGGCCTCGAGGATCAGCGTGCGCTGTTGCTGCGTCATCTCACCGAGCAGGTCGGCGAGGTCGTCCAGCTCCATCTCGTCGAGCACGCCGATGAGGCGGTCGAGGTCGAGCGCTTCGACGATGCGCACCTGCTCGGCCTCGGGAAGCTCCTCGAGCACGTCGGCGAGTCGCTCGTCGTCCATCGCCTCGGCGAGTTGCCGGCGCTGTGGCAACGGGAGCGCCCTGATCACGGCGGCGACCTCGGAGGGATGCATGTCGCGAAGGCGGGCCGCCTCAGCCTCCATCTCGGTCGGAGCGGCGAACAGCGCCGGCACCTCGTCATAGTCGACGAGCCGGTAGCTGGGACGGCGGCGGAGCATGTTGCGCCGAGCTAGGCGCACCTTGGCGATCTCGAGCCGGGGGGACGGAACTCCCTCCACCCAGCGAAGGCCGATGTCGCTCACCGTCTCGTCACCGATCCTGGCGTCGATCAGGTCC
>JACDHN010000479.1 GCA_013821025.1 Acidimicrobiia bacterium
GGGTGACGAGGTGATCTTCAACACCGCCAGCGGACGCCACGTCTACAGCGTCGTGTTCACCGAGATCGTCCAACCCGACGCCGTGTGGATCACCGATCAAACCTCTGACGCCACCGCCACCTTGTTCGCATGCCATCCACCGGGCTCGGTCACCCAGCGGATCGTCGTGCACCTACAACTCACCGGCTGAGGTTCGCACGGACGCTCCGCGCCCGTCAGACCCCGTTTGTACGCTGGATCCATCGCCGACCACGAAGCCCTGGAGCTGTTCTCGCCCGCCGTCCGCGCCTGGTTCGCCACGTCGTTCGAGGCGCCGACTGCCGCGCAGGTGCAAGGTTGGCCGCACATCGCCAGGGGTGAGAGCACGTTGATCTGCGCCCCCACAGGCAGCGGCAAGACGCTCACCGCCTTTCTCGCCGCGCTCGACACGCTGATGACGTCCGAGCCGTCCCAGGAACGGTCGCACCGCACCCGGGTGCTCTATGTCTCGCCCTTGCGGGCGCTGGCCTTCGACGTGGAGAAGAACCTGCGGTCGCCGCTGCGCGGCATCGAGCTGGCTGCCGACCGCACCGGGTTGTCCGTTGTGGAGCCAGTGGTGGCGATGCGCACCGGCGACACGCCGTCCAACGAGCGCCAGCGGCTGATCCGCCGGCCGCCCGATTTGCTCATCACGACGCCAGAGAGCCTTTACCTGATGCTCACGTCGTCGGCCCGCGAGACGCTCGTTGGCGTCGAGACCGTGATCATCGATGAGATCCACGCGCTGGCGCCGACGAAGCGGGGTGCTCATCTGTCGCTGACGCTCGAGCGGTTGGAGGAGATCACCGATCGTCCGTTCCAGCGCATCGGGTTGTCTGCCACTCAGCGTCCGCTGGAGGTGGTCGCCCGATACCTGGGCGGCTTCGACGCCGACGGCAAGCTGCGCCCGGTCTCCATCGTCGACGCCGGAATCCTCAAGCAGCTCGACGTCGACGTAGTGATCCCCGTCGAGGACATGTCCCGGCTGGGCGAGGTCGTCACAGAGCTGCAGAGCGGGCCGGCCACGGCGGCGCTCACCGAGCGCCGGTCTAGCGTCTGGCCGAGCATCTACCCCCGGATCCTGCAACAGGTGCTGGAGCACCGCTCCACGATCATCTTCTGCAACGCCCGGCGCCAGGCCGAGCGCATCGCCGCCAAGCTCAACGAGCTCGCCGTCGAGCAAGGCGTGATCGCCGAGGAGGAGCCGGAGCTGGTCAAGGCCCACCATGGCTCGCTCGCGCGAGAGCAGCGCGTGGTCATCGAGGACCAGCTCAAACAGGGGACGCTGCGCGCCCTGGTTGCCACGAGCAGCCTGGAGCTGGGCATCGACATGGGTGCTGTCGACCTCGTGATCCAGGTCGAGTCGCCCGGCGCCGTCAGCAGGGGCCTGCAGCGCATCGGCCGCGCCGGCCACCAAGTCGGTGAGCCGAGCCGCGGCACCATCTATCCAAAGCATCGCGGCGATCTGCTCGAGGCAGCCGTCGTCACCCGCAAGATGCTCGATGGCGAGATCGAGCACACCAGGTACCCGCGCAACCCACTCGACGTGCTGGCTCAGCAGATCGTGGCCCACGTGGCCATCACCGAGGAGGCCTCGATCGACGACGTGGCGGCGATGGTGCGGCGCTCGGCCAACTTCGCCGAGCTGTCGGACGAGTTGCTGCACAACACGCTCGACCTGTTGGCCGGGCGCTACCCGAGCGAAGAGTTCTCCGAGCTGCGGCCGCGCATCGTGTGGGATCGCGTCAACGGCACGCTGCGCGCTCGCGCCGGGTCGCGCCGACTCGCCGTCACCAGCGGCGGCACCATCCCCGATCGCGGCCTGTTCGGCGTGTTCCTGCCCGATGGAGCTCGTGTCGGCGAGCTCGACGAGGAGATGGTGTACGAGAGCCGCGTCGGCGAGACATTCCTGCTCGGCGCGTCCACGTGGCGCATCGAGGACATCTCGTTCGAGCGGGTGACCGTCACGCCGGCGCCAGGGCAGCCGGGCAAGATGCCGT
>JACDHN010000480.1 GCA_013821025.1 Acidimicrobiia bacterium
CGGCCCCCGTCGCGTGCGCTCGCTGGCGCCCCCAATCGACGGTTCCGGCAGGTCTGAGGTGAGGCGGGATCAGCCGTGGCGCGCCCGCAGGGCCAGGTAGACGTTGCGCACGGCGATCGACTCGCGCACCTCGTGTAACACGTCCTCGAAGAACTCATCGCGGTACGTGCTGTCGGTGATGACGTAGACGGTGAAGTAGAGACCCGACAGTGCGCCCAGGAACATGGCCACGCGCAGCAGCGCCGACGTGATCGAGAGCTCCTGTCCGAACCACGTCCACTGCAACAGCTCGCCGGCGCCGATGTCGCTGCCCGTCCAGGAGCTGGCGACATCGGGCCGGATGGCGATCACGCCGAACAGCACGAAGAACAGCACGATCGACGACGCCACGAGCACCACCTGCACTGCCTGGCTGAACAGCAGGACCAGCAGCACGTTCTTCTCCTGGCGCCCGCTCATCGGAGCTGGCGGCAGGTCCCTGGCGAGCTCCGGGGCGACGTCGGCGAGCGGCGTTCCTTGGCAGGCAGCGACGGCACGATCCCCGCGGAGCTGCTGGCGCAGCACGCCGAGCTCTCGCGGCAGCCGGATCAGCAGGAACATCGCCGCCACCAGAAAGAAGAACCCCAATGCCGACCAGAACAAGAACCCGTTGAGTGAAGCGCCCACCTGCCACACCTCGGCGTTGATGAACAACGCCACCGTGAACAACAGCAGCAGCGGCAGCGCCCTGGCAAACAGATCGACGACCTGCCCGACTTGGCGGTAGGTCTGCCAGAACCCCCACCGCACGATCGACGGCACCCCGAAGCTGACGAGGAAGGAGGCAGTCAGCACGATCACCACGTTCACGGCGAACGTGATCAGCGCCGATACCCACTGGGTGTCGAACACGATCGGGAGCGCAGCGGGCATGAGGATGAAGGCCGCCAGTTCGGCGCGGCCGACGCTCTCTGGCAGCGCCAGCGGACGGCGGCGCCGGACCTTGTTCATCACGACCCACGCCAGCACGATCATGCCAGCGCCGGCGACGATCGCGACCAGGTTCTGCCACCACACCCATTCCAAGTTGGCGGCACCCAACACTTCGAGGACGAACACGAGAACCAGTAGCGGTGCCACACGTGTGTACACGTCCTCAGAGGCCCGATGCCCTTCGACGAAGTGCGGCAAACCTCGCTGCTCGAACCACTCCTCGGTCTCGGCGATCAGCTCTTGATCGGGCACGGCAGCAGTCTTGTCGACCGTCGGTCGCGTCAGCGCCAGGCGAACAGCGGCTGCTCCAGCTCGTCTACCCGCTCCCCCAGCCGACCTTCGAGACCAACGCGGCGCAGCTGCAACATGACCGCCGCCGTCGGCGCGTGCAGCAGGAACCGTCCGAGCGGTAGCTGCACCACCGGTCGGTCACTCTCGGGGATGTCGACGAAGCGGGGTGAGTCGTCGCGGCACAGCTCGGCCAGCCCGACGCGGTACACGCCGTGCACCTCGTCGACATGGGGATGCAACTCGTGGTGCCCGCCGGCCCAGATCACGACGGGCGTGATCACGTAGCCCGAGCGCGTCGGGTAGTCGTCGAGACAGCCAAGGACGGTACCGGCGTCGAGCCGCAGCCCGATCTCCTCATCGAGCTCACGCAACGCCGCATCGACCACGTCCTCTCCTCGGTCGAGGCGTCCACCTGGAAGGGCCCATTGCCCGGCGTGAGCGTTGAGGCGCGACGCCCTCCGGCACAGCAAGAACGCAGCTCCGCCGCTGAGGTGCTGCATCCCGTACTCGGGCTCGGCGGACGGGTCCGACATGGCAGGCGGATCATCCGGTGCCGACTCGACCAGGACGATCGCCACCGCTGCGTGGCGGAGCTCGCCGACCGGGTGCTGGCGCCGCTCGTGAGCCGAGAGGTTCGTTTCGATGCGGTCGCGCAGCGCATGGTCGTAGGCGATGATCACCGATTCTTGCATCGGGCGCCGGGACGCCGCATCAGTCGGTGAGAGCGTCGGCTTGGCCCTGGTTGGTGATGACG
>JACDHN010000481.1 GCA_013821025.1 Acidimicrobiia bacterium
TACGTGAACGGCATCAGCGCCACGGTCAAGAAGGCCGGGATCGCGATCTCGAGGTCGTCCCAGTCGATGTTGCGCACTTGGGTCATCATCAGGAAGCCGACGAGCACCAGGGCCGGCGTCGCGGCCTCGTTGGGGATCACCTCGACCAGCGGCGTGGCCACGGTGGCGAGCAGGAACAGCACGCCGGTCACGACGCTGGCCAGGCCCGTCCGGGCCCCCTCACCGACACCGGAGGCCGACTCGATGTAGGACGTGTTGCTCGAGGTCGAGGCGGCGCCGCCGGCGGCTGCGGCGAGCGAGTCCACCACCAGGATCCGGGCGGTGTTGGGCGGCGTGCCGTCCTCGTCGTTAAGCCCGGCCTCCGCGCCGATGGCGGTCATCGTGCCCATCGTGTCGAAGAAGTCGGCCAGCAGCAGCGTGAAGACCAGCAGCACCACGGCGATGAAGGACAACCGCTCGAGGGAGCCGAACAGCGAGAACTCCCCCAGCAGAGCGAAGTCGGGGGTGCGGACGACGGCGTCGGGCATGCCCGGAACGCCGAGGTTCCAGCCGGTCGGGTTGACGGTGCCGTCGTCGGCGAACGTCGGGCCGACCTCCGCGACCGCCTCGACGACGATCGTGACGACCGTGGCGACCGCGATGCCGATGAGGATCGCACCGCGCACCCGGCGTACGTACCGGGTGAACATCACCAGCAGTCCGACGCAGAACACGACCGCCGGCCAGCCGACCAGGACGTTGTCCACCCCCAGGCCGACCGGCGGGGCGGGTTGCATCGTCGCACGTACGATCCCGGCGTCGACCAGCCCGATGAGCGCGATGAACAGGCCGATGCCGACCGAGATGGCAGTCTTCAGCTGTGTGGGCACGGCGTTGAACACCGCGGTGCGGAACCCGGTCAGCACCAGCACCAGGATGATCAGCCCCTCCAGGACGACCAGTCCCATCGCATCGGCCCAGGTCATCTGCGGCACGATCGTGTACGCAACGAACGCGTTGAGGCCCAGGCCGGCCGCCAGCGCGAGCGGGAAGTTGGCGACCAGGCCCATCAGGATGCTCAGCACACCGGCGACCAGTGCCGTGGCGGCCGCGACCCTGACGAACGCGGTGTCGGGGTCATCGCCGATGACGTTGCCGTCGATGTCCAGGCCGCCGGTGAGGATGATCGGGTTGAGCACGATGATGTAGGCCATCGTGAAGAACGTCACGAGGCCGCCCCGTACCTCGCGGCCGACAGTCGAGCCGCGAGCGGTGATCGAGAAGAACCGGTCCAGCCCGTTCGGAGCGGACGCGGACGTAGCGGATCCGGGCTGCCGTGTGCTCATGTCGCTCCCAGACGTCTGTGCGGTGAGCTCGCCGTCCTGCATCCTCGTCGGCGCGTACGGCACAATGCCATAGCCTGACCCACGTGACCGACTCGTCTGGTAGGCGCGACCAGTTCGGCCCGCGTGAGCGGGCACGTCGTGAGCGCATCGTGCGTCGCCACGAGCTGGGCCGCCCCGACGTCACCGAGCACGAGATCGGTCAACGGACCTACCTCGTGGCCGAGGTGGAACCCCTCGACGTCGACGGGGTCCGGACCATGATCGTCGGATCCGTCCTGTGGGCCGTTGCCCTGGTCGCCATGCTGCCGTTCATCGGGACGCTACGCGACAACGGTCGACTGACCTGGCTGTGGATCTGCCTGGCCGGGCTCGGTCTCGGGCTCGTCGGCGTGGAGTACTGCCGCCGTCGACGCAAGGCGCTGCTGCTGGACCCGAGCCGGCGACGTACCGAGGCCAGCGCCCTGGGCGCCGCAGGGGTCTGAACCGGCTGTGGTCGCGGACGCTCAGAGCGGCTCGATCTCGTCCGATCCGACCGT
Source organism: Acidimicrobiia bacterium (assembly GCA_013821025.1). GTDB lineage: Bacteria > Actinomycetota > Acidimicrobiia > Acidimicrobiales > Ilumatobacteraceae > JACDHN01. The sequence goes on from JACDHN010000481.1 coordinate 1,862, forward strand.
GTCGAACACCGGCGAAGACAACTCGGGTGGCAGCTGGGACTTCTTCAGCGTCGTCTCGGAGTGGCCTCCGCAGCCGTGGTCCAGCGCGACGACACGCCCGTCGTCGGGAACTCCGCCGTTGGCGCAGACCCCGAACACCGACGCGAGCGGCCCGG
>JACDHN010000181.1 GCA_013821025.1 Acidimicrobiia bacterium
CCGCCAGCGTCACCAAGGCCAGCGAGGCACCGAACAGGAAGAAGCCGGCCAACGTCGAGCGCAACTTCCCAGCCTCTTCGCGCTGGTAGACGAGCGCCATCGGCGGACCGCCGACCGAGGTGAGCGTGCCCATCACCCCCGACATGGCGCCGGCGCCGACCAGCGTCGACGGCGTCGGGCTCACGTGCCAACCGGCGACGCTCATGGCGACCGCCACGAGGATGAACACGCCCAACATCACCGCCAGCTGGTCGTGGTCGAGCACGGTGACGACGTACACGCCTGCCCCGGTACCCAGCACGCGGCCGACGAGCGCCCAACGGATGCCATGCCAGTCGAGGTCGCCGCGCTCCTGCCAGGCGACGAACGAGGCGACCGTCAGGCCCAGCACGAGAACCGAGCCCGGGATCAACCGCTCGTCGATCAGCGCCAGCACCGGCGCGGCGAGCATCCCGAACCCGAACCCGACCGCACCCTGCGCCAACGCGCCGACGCCAACCGCCAGCAGCGCCACCACGTACTCGGTGACCGTCACTCCGGCGCCGGCGACACGTCGGGTTCCGCCTCCTCGCCGTGGCGCAGCTGCCACAGCAGCCGGACGGCGACGATCACGAGCAGCGTGGCGAACAACACGTTGGACACCGAATCGCTCATCTTGTCGGCGACGATCCCGCCGAGCGCCGCCGTCACCACACCTGCGACGCCGATCACGAGCGCGGCGTGCAGGTCGGTGTTGCCGTTCTTGCGGTTGCGCCACGTGCCCATCAGCGCCGTGGGGATGATCACCGCCGCCGACGTGCCCTTGGCGATCGCCGGCGGGATGCCGAACAGCAGGATCATCGCCGGCACCATGATCACGCCGCCGCCCACTCCGAGCAGGCCGGCGAGGACGCCCGCGGTGATCCCCACCAGCACTAGTGACACCACCGTTCCGATCGTGATGTCGCCGCGGCCGTCGGCCTCGACATTGATGAACAGGCGGATTGCCGACACCAACAGCACCCCCGAGAACAGCAGCCCGAGCGTGCGATGCGGCAGCACGTGCAGCAGCTTCGTGCCCACCACGGCCCCCCCGACCGCACCGAGCGCCAACCACAGCGACGCCGGCCAGTCGACGTTGTCGTGCGCCGAGTACGTGATCAGCGAGGCGATCGAGATCGGCACCACAGCGGCGAGCGACGTGCCGTGGGCCAGCCGCTGGTTCATCCCCATCGCCAGCACCAGGCCCGGCACGATCAGCAGTCCGCCACCGACCCCGAACAACCCGGCGAGGAACCCGGCGGCGACACCGACGCCGATCACGACCGGTGACATGGCGGGCCGGCGGCCCGCGGTCGGGGCACGGGAGACTGCAGTCTGGGGCTCGGTCATGTGATCGTTCACCGTCTAGCGGAAGAAGCAGGCGGCCCAGTGGCCGGGCGCCTTCTCCTCGAGCGGGGGCGCTTGGCGCCGGCACACGTCCTGCACCAGCGGGCAGCGGGTCTGGAACCGGCACCCGGTCGGCGGCTCGATCGGGTTGGGGATCTCGCCCTGCAGCACGATCCGGCGGCGGGCCCGCTGCAATGGCGGGTCGGGAATGGGCACGCTCGACAGCAACGCCTCTGTGTACGGGTGGAGTGGTGATTCGTAGACGGCATCGGAGTCGGCGAGCTCGGCAAGCTTGCCGGCGTACAGGATGGCGATGCGATGCGAGATGTGGCGCACGACGGAGAGGTCGTGGGCGATGAACAGGTACGTCAGCCCGAGCTCGTGCTGAAGGTCCTGCATCAGGTTGACGACCTGGGCGCGAACCGACACGTCGAGCGCCGATACGGGTTCGTCGGCGACGATGAAGTGGGGCCGCAGCGCCAGCGCCCTGGCGATGCCTATGCGCTGCCGCTGCCCGCCCGAGAACGCATGGGGGTGACGGTCGGCGGCATCGGCCGGGAGGCCACACCGCTCCAGCAGCGATACCACGTCGGACTTGGCCGCCTCCACCGACTTCGCCCGGCCGTGGACGACGAGCGGCTCGGCCACCAGCTGCAGCACCGTCATCCTCGGGTTCAACGAGGCGTACGGATCCTGGAAGACGAGCTGCATGTGCTGGCGCAGCAGGCGCAGCTCCTCGCCCTTCGTCGCCGTGATGTCCTCGCCCTGGAATCGGATCGTCCCGGCCGTCGGATCGATGCGACGCAGGATGGCTCTGCCGACGGTCGTCTTGCCGGACCCCGACTCGCCCACCAGTCCCAGCGTCTCGCCACGACGGATGGCGAAGGACACGTCGTCGACGGCGTGCACCACCTTGACGCGCTGGCCCCAGAAGCCCGCCCGCCCGACGGGGAAGTGGATCGAGAGCCCGTCCACCTCGACGAGCAGCTCCTCGGACGGCACCGGCCGGCCGACCCGCAGCGCAGTCGACTCCGGCACCGCCGTCACGACAGCACCTCTTCGCGCACCTCGGCCGCCCGGAAGCAAGCCACGGTGCGCTCGGTCCTGGCGGGCTGTTCGAGCTCTTCGAGCGTCTCGGCGTCGCCGGCGCCGACGGCATTGGGCACGGGCTCGAACACCTCGAGGCGCGGTTGCTCCTCACGGCAGTGGTCAATGGCGAACGGGCAGCGGGTTGCGAAGGCGCAGCCCGCCGGCGGGCGGCGCAGATCCGGCGGCGCACCTTCGATGGCGACCAGCCGGTCGAGCACGATGTCGAGGCGCGGGGTGGAGCGCAGCAGCGCGGCACTGTAAGGGTGCGCCGGTGTGGCGTAGAGGTCCGCGGCAGGTGCGTCCTCGACGATCTTGCCGGCGTACATGACGGCGACCCTGTCGCACACCCCGGCGACGACGCCGAGGTCGTGGGTGATCAGCAGCACCGCCAGGCGCAGCTCCTGCTGCAGCTCGGCGACCAGCTCGAGGATCTGGGCCTGGATGGTGACGTCGAGCGCCGTGGTCGGTTCGTCGGCCACGAGCAGTTCGGGCTCGCACGCTAGCGCCATGGCGATCAGCACCCGCTGGCGCATCCCGCCCGACATCTCGAAGGGGTACTGAGAGATGCGCTCGGTCGGATTGGCGATGCCGACGATGTCGAGCAGCTCCACGGCACGCGCCTTCGCCGCCTTGCGGCTGAGTCGGCGGTGCCGGCGCAGCACCTCGACCACCTGGCTGCCCACCGTGAACACCGGGTCGAGCGACGTCATCGGATCCTGGAACACCATGGCGATCTCTTGACCGCGCACCCGCTCGATCGTCCGCCTGACGTGGGGACCGCGCACGAGTGACTCACCCTTCCAGCGCACGTCGCCACCGACGATGCGCCCCGGAAGCTCGATCATGCCGAGCAACGCCTGCGCGGTCACGCTCTTGCCGGAGCCCGACTCGCCGACCAGCCCGAGCGTCTCGCCACGCCCGATGGTGAAGCTGACATCGCGCACGGCGTGCACGGTCCCCCGCCGGGTGAGGAAGTCGATCTGCAGGTGCTCCACCTCCAGCACCGGAGTGGGATCGATCACATGACACCCTCGACGGTCGTGGCGGCGGTAGTGGCGCCGGCGGCGAAGCGCTTCTCGCGCTCTTGGGGGTCGAACACGACGCGCAGCCAGGATGCCAGGAAGTTGACGGCGAGCACGATCAGGGTGATCACGACGCCGGGGATGATCGCCAACCGCGGCAACGAGAAGAAGGCGTCGCGCCCGCCGTTGGCCATCACGCCGAGCGATACCTCGGGGAACTGCAGCCCGAGACCGAGGAACGACAGCGTCGCCTCGGCGAGGATGATCCTGGCGAACTCCAGCACGGCGAGCGTCACGAGCGACGAGGTGAGGTTGGGGAGGATGTGCACGAACATGACCCGGCGCGGCCGGCAGCCGACCATCTCGGCGGCCTCGACGTAGGGGCGCTCCTTCGCAGCCAGCACCACGCCTCTCGTCATCCGGGCGTACACCATCCAGCCGTTGAACGAGAGCACGAAGATCACCGACGTCATGCTCGGCCCGAGGACGGCGATCATGATGAGGGCGATCAGCAGCCCCGGGAACGCCACCTGCACGTCGACCCATCGCATCAGCCAGCGATCGGTGCGCCCGCCCCGGTACCCGGCGATGAGCCCGAGGACGACGCCGAACAGCCCGGCGATGGCGACTACGGCGAGCCCGATGAGCAGCGTCGTGCGGGCGCCGTACATCAGCCGTGACAGCACGTCGTAGCCCTGCGTGTCGGTCCCGAGCACGTGGTCCCACGATCCGTCCGCCCAGATCGGCGGGATGCTCGACGTGGACGGGTTGCCTTCGACGGGGCCGTACGGTGCCAGCAGCGGCGCAGCGAAGGCGGCGAACACGACGATGAACAAGAAGACGGCGGACAGCAGTCCCGCTTTGTCGGCGCGGAGCTCCGAGAACAGGCCCGTCGTGGACGCCCTGAGCTCGTAGGGCCGGCCCTCCATGCCCTGCTCGGCGAGCAGCGCCTCGTCGACGTCGTGCTGGTGCGCCGAGTACTCGTCGGTGGCAGTGCCGCTCATGACGGGTCACTCATCAGGCGATCTTCACTCTCGGGTCGATGATCTTGTAGGCGATGTCGATGACGATGTTCACCAGCACCACCATCACGGCGACGACGAACACGATCGTCTGGATCAGGAAGAAGTCGCGCTCTCTGATCGAAAGGATCGCCAGGTCGCCGAGCCCGGGCCAGTCGAACACGGCCTCGACGACGAGCGTGTACCCGGCGAGCGCCCTGATGACCTCCCAGCCGAACAGCGTCACGAACGGGATCGCCGCGTTGCGCAGCGCATGGACACCGACGATGCGACGCCGGCTGACCCCTTTGGCTCGCGCCGCCTTCACGTACTGGCTGTTCAGCTCGTCGATCATCGCCGAGCGCACGACCATGGTCAGGCGCCCGATGGCGGGCAGGGCGAGCGTCAGCGCCGGGAAGATCAGGTGGGTCCACGGTCCGTCGCCGAACTGCACGAGGTTGAACTTCACGCTCGTGAACAACAAGATCACCTGGCCGAGGAAGAACTGCGGCGTGGCCAGGCCGATCAGGCTCAGCGTGACGAGGAACTTGTCGAGCAGCTTTCCCGGCCGCAGCGCGGCGATCGCCCCGAGCGGCACCGACAGCACGAAGGCCACGATCATCCCGGCCACCACCAGTTGCAGTGTCTTGGGCAGGAAGCGTCGCACGATGCCGAGCGCGTCCTCGTTTCGGAAGTAGGTCGACTCACCGAAGTCGAGCCGTACGGCGTCGGACAGGAACGACCAGAACTGCGACAGGATCGAGCGGTCGAACCCGAGGTCGGCACGCAGCGCGGCACGCTGCTCCTCGGAGGCCGACAGCGGAAGGATGAAGTTGACCGGATCGCCGATCATCCTCGTCACGACGAAGACCAACGTGGTGACGCCGAGGATCACCACGAGGCCCTGCACGAGCCGCTGGCTCAGGTAACGGCCCACCTCAGCGTCCGCACACTGCGATCACGTCATGCCATCAGATCACTTGGTCACCGACATCGCCGACACGAGCAACTTGGAGTCGACCCTTGGCTGGAACTCGACGTTCTCCGCCAGCCCGTAGATGTCCTCGTTGTTGACCAGCCAGACGAAGTAGGCCTCGTCGTAGGCTTTCTTGACGGCCTCCTGGTACCCCTTTGCCCTCGCCTCGGGATCGAGCTCGGAGCGCCCGGCAGCGATGAGCTTGGCCATCTGCTCATCGGTGTTCGACGAGCCGATGCCATCGGCCTCGTAGTACGTCGCGAGCTGGCGGTCGGGGTCGAGCAGGTCGTTGGAGCTCGACACGTAGATCGTGTCGGCGCGGTTCTCCCGATCGAACAGCACATCGAGGTAGGCGCCGAACTCGAGCACCTCGAGCTGCACGTCC
>JACDHN010000182.1 GCA_013821025.1 Acidimicrobiia bacterium
CGACCACGTTCGCTGGATCGTCGATGACGCCGGACTGCAGGTGAGCGAACACGCCATCGGCGTGGCGTTGACACAGGGCGGCGGCTCTGCTCGCGACACGCTCTCGGCTCTCGAGTTGATCATCGCCAGCGGCGACGACGACGACCCCGGCGCGGCGTCGCTCGACGAGTTCGTCGAGGCGCTCACCGCCGAGGACGCCGGCCAGGCGCTCACCGTCGTCGCCAGGGCCATGAGCCTCGGCGACGAGGCGAGGACGCTCACAGACCGGCTCGTCCACCACCTGCGCGACGGGTTCTTGGCGCTGATGGCGCCAGAGCTGGTGCAGCTCCCGAACGAGCGCCTCGCCACGGTCACGACCCATGCCCAGGCACTCGGCGCGCCGCGCCTCGTACGGGCCATCGAGGTGCTGGGCGAGATGCTGGTCGAGATGCGCCACGCTCCCGATCCCCGCGTGCTGCTCGACGTCGCCGTGGTGCGGCTCTGCAGCGCAGATGCCGCACCTGACCAGGAGCGCTGGGAGGAACGGCTCAGCCGGCTCGAGCACGCCGTCGACACCATGGCCTCTGGTGCAGCAACGGCGCCAGCCCCCAGGGCAAGTGACAGCGGCCGGGCGACGGTCGGCGGGCGGGCGCGTCGACCAGCCGACTCGGTGCCCAGTGCCCAATCGGGCGGCACGGGTCTCCCTCCGGCCGACGTGCCAGTGCCGGCGACCCGTCCCGATCGGGCACAGAATCACCCCGTCATTGGTGCGACCGAACCGGCTCCAGCGGCGCCGCAGTCGTCCGACACGGTCGCCTCCGAGGCCGTCGCCTCCGAGGTTGCTCCTTCGCGCCAGGCCGTCGCCTCCGAGGTCGCTGCCTCGCCACCGGAGGCTACCGCTCCCGCCTCTGTCGTGACACCGCAGGCCGTCGGCGCCATCTGGACCGACCAGTTGCTGCCGTCGCTCAGGCCGCTGCCGCGGGCGCTGTTCACCACCGGCACCGTTACCGGCGCCAGCACTCCTGAGGGACACATCGTCGTCGCCCTCCCCGGCGATCATCTGCGCGGCCGCTGCGAGGAGCATCGAGGCGCCGTCGAGACCGTGCTGGCGGCGGCGCTCGGCGCCCCCGTCACCCTTGCGCTCACGACCATGGGCGACGACCCCGCCCCAACGGCACCGAGGTCCACCGACGACGACATCGATCCCAACGACCTGGTCGACGCACCCGGCGATCACGATCCGCTGGAGCACCTGACAAACGCGTTCCCGGGCTCGGAGGTCATCGTCGATCCCGGTCCGCCTCGATGAGCGCCAGTTACACGCCCGTCGTCCAGGCGCTGATCGAGGAGTTCGGGCGGCTGCCTGGAATCGGCCCCAAGTCGGCACAGCGGATCGTCTTCTACCTACTCAAGTTGCCGGTCGATGATGCCAAGCGTCTGGCCAAGGCCATCGTCGACGCCAAGGAGCGGGTGCAGTTCTGCGACCGTTGTTTCAACATCGCCGACGGGCCGCTGTGCCCGGTGTGCCGTGATGACCGTCGCGACCCGACCGTCGTGTGCGTCGTGGAGGAGCCCCGCGACATCGTCAGCGTGGAACGCACCGGCGAGTTTCATGGTCGCTACCACGTGCTGATGGGCGCTCTCAATCCGCTAGACGGCATCGGGCCCGAGCACCTCAAGGTGCGCGAGCTCGTCACACGCATCGGGTCCGACGACATCGAAGAGGTCATCCTCTGCACCAACCCGAACACCGAGGGCGAGGTGACGGCGCTCTACCTGGCCCGACTGCTGAAGCCGCTCGGCGTGCGCGTGACGCGCCTCGCCAGCGGACTTCCGGTGGGCGGCGACCTCGAGTACGCCGACGAGCTCACGCTCGGTCGAGCACTCGAAGGCCGTCGCGTCGTCGAAACCTGATCTCACGCCCTGCGCTCGGTCGCTGGTCTCGCAGTGGCGGCTCTCAGCGAAGCTGGTAGAAGCGGAACAGGTCGGCGTCTATCGGCAGCTCGTCGACGCCGGAGAAGCCGGCCTCCACGGCGTAGCGCTCCAGCGTCGCCGGACGCATGACCGTGCCGGTCGCCACCGAGGGTGTGTGCGAGCGCCCGTCGGGCAGGCAGCACACGAGCGAGAAGCCGTACATCAGCCGCTCCACGACGTCGTCCTCGCCCGTGAACTCGTGGCCAACGGCCTCGTCCATCACGAGAACGACACCCTTGTCGCCGGCCAGCCGGCGCATCGTGCCAAGCACACCGACGGGATCCGACAAGTCGTGGATGCACTCCAGGGCGATCACCACGTCGTAGCCGCCGTCGGCGCCGAGGCCGTCGGCAGCGCCGGCGTCGACGGTGTGGAACGTGACGCGATCCGACACGCCGCTCGCCTCGGCGTTGGCGCGGGCGGTGTCGATGGAGGGGCTGTCGACATCGAAGCCGTCGACCTTGGCGTCGGGGTAGGCCATGGCGATGCCGATCGACGACCAGCCGAAGCCGCAGCCGACGTCGGCGAGGTGACCGCCCCGCTCCAGCGCCGTGCGCACCTCCGGCATAGAGGCCAGGAACTCCTGACCGAGGCGGTGCAGGAACATCGGCCGGTTGGCGGCGGCCTGAGCCTGGCGGGCGTCGTCGCCGTGCTGCTGCCAACTCACTCCACCGCCGGTTCGATACGCCTCCACGAGCGGTTCGAGCTGCTTGCCGAAGCCGGCGCAGATGGTCGCGAACGGCAGGCTGAACGCCAGATGATCCCGATCCGTGAGCACCTCGCGGTGGCCAGGCGGGAAGCTGTACCGGCGAACGCTGGAGACGGCGGAGGCATCGTCGACGGCGAGGAAGCCCGAGACCGTCTGGTGCTCCAGCCACTCTTGCGCGTAGCGGGCGTCGGTGGCGGTGCGATCTGCCAGCTCGGGTGCCGTCACCGAGCCGGCGGCGGCGATGGCGTCGTACCATCCGAGCTTGTCGCCCAGATAGGCGGCGTGGCACTCCAGCGCCCCCACCGCCGAGGCGACGATCCGCTCGGCCAGCGCTCCGCTTGCGGCGTCCGTGTCGACGCCGCTCTGGTTGATGTCGGTTTGGATCATGCCCCCCATCTTGCAGCAGGACGCCGACACCAGGAAACAGTCCGGGGCACCGTCGCACGCCGGAGGCGGGCGGACCTCTGACATGTTTCGACGATGCCCCGGGACGCCAACGACATTGCAGTGAGACGGGGAGCAATTGCCAGTGGCGCTGTTGAAAATCAACGTACCAAGACAGGGTGGCGTCCGTCAACCGTCGCCATGCGCGATCACATGGTCACGCCGGACGTCCGTCAGACCGTGCGCATGATCAGGGCGTCGCCCTGGCCGCCCCCACCGCACAGCGCCGCGACTCCCGTGCCACCACCGCGCCGGCGCAGTTCGTGGAGCAGTGTCAGCGCCAGCCGGTTCCCGCTCATGCCGATCGGGTGGCCCAGGGCGATAGCGCCGCCGTTGACGTTGACGACCTCGTCGGTGATGCCCAGATCCTTCATCGAGGCGATGCCGACGGCGGCGAACGCCTCGTTGATCTCGAACAGGTCGATGGAGCCGAGCTGCGCATCGCCGCGCTCCAGGGCGTTCGTGATGGCGCCGCTCGGCTGGTGCAACAGCGAGGCCGAATCGGGGCCGGCGACCATGCCGTACGACAGGAACTCACCCAGCGGCTGCACCCCGCGACGCTCGGCTTCGGCCGGCGACATCATCACCACGGCACTGGCGCCGTCGGAGATCTGCGAAGCGTTCCCGGCCGTGATGGTGCCTTCCTTGTCGAACGCCGGGCGCAGCTTCCCGAGGCTCTCGGCAGTCGTGCCGGGACGAACCCCTTCGTCGGTCTCGACGACGATCGGGTCGCCCTTGCGCTGCGCTATCTCCACGGGGACGATCTCGTCCGCAAAACGGCCCTCTTTGATGGCGGTGGCGGCCCGCTCGTGAGACTGTGCGGCTGCCTCGTCCTGCGCCTCGCGGCTGATGCCGCCGGCCACGTATTGCTCGGTGCCGAGTCCCATGAGACAGGCATCGAAGGCACACCACAGGCCATCGGCGATGATCGCGTCGCGCAGCTCGGTGTTGCCGTAGCGGAAGCCGCCTCTGGCGCCGTCGGCGAGGTACGGGGCGTTCGTCATCGACTCCATGCCGCCGGCGACGACAATGTCGGCTTCGCCGGCGACGATCATCTGATTGGCCAGGTAGATCGCGTTCAGGCCCGACAAACACACCTTGTTGACGTTGACAGCAGGAACCCGCATCGGGATTCCGGCTTTCACGGCGGCCTGGCGCGACGGCACCTGACCCTGCCCGGCCATCAGCACCTGTCCGACGATCACGTGATCGACGTCCTCGGGGTCCACGCCTGCGCGCTCGAGGGCAGCGCCGATGGCCCAGCCACCGAGGTCGGCGGCGGACAGCGAGGAGAAGGCCCCGCTCATCTTCCCGATCGGAGTCCGGGCGCCGGCAACGATGTAGGAGCGAGTCATGAGCGAACCGTATCGCACCGTTTCGGACGCCGTCCTACCGATCGGTAACATCGTAGCGATGGAGCACTTCTTGGACGCCATCCAGTCCGGTGCGTCGGGCGATGATCTCGCCGCCATGCCGATCCCACAGAGCTACCGCGCCGCCTACGTGCGCCGCGACGAGACCAAGATTTTCGAGGGTGTGGCTTCCGAGGAGAAGGACCCGACGAAGAGCCTCCACGTCAGTGACGTTGCCACTCCGGAGCTGGCGCCCGACGAGGCGTACGTCGCCGTCATGGCGTCGGCCATCAACTTCAACACCGTCTGGACGTCGATCTTCGAACCGCTGCCGACGTTCGGGTTCCTGGATCGGCTCGGGCGTGAGAGCGTGTGGGGCGCCCGCCATGCCCTTGATCACCACGTCGTCGGCTCCGACGGATCGGGCGTCGTCGTGCGTGTCGGCAGCGCCGTGCGCAACTGGAAGCCGGGTGACCGCGTCACCATCCATTGCAACCACGTGGACGATCAGGACGCCTCTGCGCATGACGACTCGATGCTGGCCGCCAACCAGCGCATCTGGGGCTTCGAGACGAACTTCGGCGGGCTGGCCGACCTCACCGTCGTGAAGGCCAACCAGCTGATGCCCAAGCCGGCCCATCTTTCGTGGGAGGAGGCGGCGTGCAACGCGCTGTGCAACTCCACGTCGTACCGCATGATCGTCAGTGCCCACGCCGGCGATCTGCGCCAGGGCGAGGCCGTGCTCATCTGGGGCGCCACCGGAGGCATCGGCGGCTATGCCGTGCAGTACGTGCTGAACGGCGGCGGCATCCCCGTCGGGGTCGTGTCGTCGCCGGAGCGCGCCGAGTTGCTGCGGGCCCTGGGCTGCGAGCACGTGATCGACCGCCAGGCGGCCGGCTACCGCTTCTGGTCCGATGAACACACACAGGACGAGTCGGAGTGGCGAAGGCTCGGCAAGGACATCCGCAGCCTGATCGGGCGCGACGTCGACACCGTGTTCGAGCATCCCGGCCGTCAGACGTTCGGCGCGTCGGTGTTCGTCGCCGGCCGCGGCGGCAAGATCGTCACGTGTGCCGCCACGAGCGGTTACATGATCGAGTACGACAACCGTCATCTATGGATGAAGCTGAAACGGATCGTGGCGTCGCACTTCGCCAACTACAAGGAGGCATGGGCGGCCAACCAGCTCATCGCCGACGGCAAGATCCAGCCGCTGCTCAGCCGCGTGTACCCGCTGGAGCAGACCGGCGCGGCGGCGGTCGCCGTGCAACGCAACGAGGCCGAGGGCAAGGTCGGCGTGCTGTGCCTGGCC
>JACDHN010000183.1 GCA_013821025.1 Acidimicrobiia bacterium
ACCGCAACAATGTCGTCGGACACGAAACCCGCAGCGAATGTGCGATCGTCCTGCTCGACGGTGGTGACGGCTATGAACCCGTGCTCTGCGTCGGTACCGGAGCTCGAGGAGCTCGAAGAGCTCTCAGAGAACATGTCGTCAGAACCGACGGCGACGAGCACGCTGAGTTCTGGGAACTCACCGTCATCGGATCGCCGAAGAACCCATCGGCTGCCGTCGGCGAACGTGCCCTCGCCTACCGTATCCGCAGGATCCGCATCGAGCTCGCCCAGTGCCGAGCGCTCCGCCAGATCGGCGAACTCATCAACCGACACTGGCCGCACGCCCTCGGCGATTGACAACAACTCGTCTTCCGATTCCTCGATACCCGAGAGCCGGATGAGCTCGCCTGGCCTCTCGGACCAGGTCACCATGAGCACATCGAAACCCGACGATCCCGCCCCGACGGGAGTTGGAAAGTGGACCACGAGTGCCCGATGGCCCCGAACCGTCGTCTCTTCAACGCGTTCGGCGAACAGCGTCGCAGCGAACAGCGTCGGCTCGCCTCCGGCCACCGAACCCAGCATGGTGAAGTCCTCACCGCCTTCAAGGGAATAGATGGTCCAAGGTCCCGTTCCGAAACCACGACCGAACGATGCAAGCGGTGAGACCAGCGCCATCGGATCAGGCTCGACCAGCAGGGCCCGCCAGCCGTCAGGCAGCGCGTCGTCTGGCACCGCGGAACGCAGATCATCGACGACAGTTCTCGTCGCCAGCCTGGCGAGCTCGTCACGGCTGAACTCGGGGCCGCCGGCGACAACTGCCCGATCGCCACCTATCGGCACGACGACTTGTGTTCCGACGCCTGCGCTCGGCCCGTAGACGTAAGCCTCACGCCCATCGACCTCGAATCGTTCCAGGCCGTCTACAGCGTCGCCGCCGGACCAGTCCCCGAGCACCAACACGAGGAGGCCTGGCTCCGTGTCGGCCGGGCCGTAAACCGTCGCCGGTCCGATCGGCGGTTGATCAAAGTCGGCTGGACGGCCCTCGAACGCATCGGTCATCGTCATCCCGTCTGGCAATTCGGTGGCCACGAACGGTCGGGGCTCCACCGGGGTGGGGGTCTCTGGTGTATTGGTCTGGTCAGGAGCGCTGTCGTCGCGCACGGCCACCCACCAGCCGCCGGCTCCAGCGAGGAGCACGACAGCGGCGGCGATCCCGACGAGCGGCCGCGTGAAGCGGCGCCGGCTCTGCTCGGGCAGACGTGTCAGGCGCACGCCCTCTGTGTCGAACTCGGGGATCGGGCGCCTGGCCGCTGCGGCGCGCAGGTCGGCGGCGGCGGTGGTGGCTCGTTCGTCGAGCCGCTCGAGCAGTTCGTGCTCGTTCATCGTTGCTCCTTGTTCTCGAGATCGATGACGACCGGCTCGCCAGGGTTCGTAAGTCGCCGGGCCAACGCCAGCCGGCCTCGGTGCAGATGGACCTTCACGGTGGCGGCCTTCATGTCGAGGATCTCGGCGATCTCTGCGACCGGCCGGTCCTCGAGGTAGTGCAGCGCCACGCATTGCGCCTGGCGGTCGGGCAAAGAGCGAACGGCGGCCCAGAAGACCGCGTCGGCGACCGACGCCTCGCGGGCCGTGCGGTCCTCGTCGGTGCGAGCGGCCTCGACCCGGGCTCGGGAGACCAGACGCGCCAGGCCGTTGCGCTCCACCCCGACGTGGCGGCGGTATGAGATGGCTCGGTTCGCCACGGCTCTGCGAACCCACGCGCCTGGCCGATCCAGCGCGCCGACGTGGGTCCAGCGCCGGTAGGCGTCGTGGAACGCATCCTGCGCCAACTCCTCGGCGATCACCCAACTGCCGGTCAATGACCATCCGAAGGCGGTGATGCCTGGCCACTCTTGCCGGTACAGGTCATCGAAGTGGATCGTGGCGCCTGACTCGGGACCCGGTACCGCCTCCAGATGGGGAGGGGGATCAGCACTTGTCATGCGTTCCCTCCAGGGTTCGGCGATCGCCACCATCACCCAGACACTCGCCGTTCCCTCTGCCAAGGTTTACCGCATGCGCCGAAGGTCTGGTGCTACAGCGAGGCGGTGAGCTCCAGGTGGATGCCGTCAGGGTCGTCGAACGACAAGATGGCCATGCCGAAGGCGGTGAGTTCGTTGACGTCACCGTGCGGGATCGACGCCTCGTCGAGACGACGGGCAGCCTGATCGAGGACCGCTCGCGAACCGACGGTGAAGCTCAGGTGGTCGAGGCCGACGCGTTCGGAGTCGAATCGATCGTCGCTCGAACCCACCGGGCGCAAGCCGAACAGCATGCCGTTGGTTTGATACACGACACCGCCGTAGAGCTGCGCCGGGTCGGCGCGCACCGCTGGATCATCGACGCTTCCTGGTGACTCGGCGGCGACCTCGAAGCCCAGCACCTCCTCGTAGAAGGCACGCGACCGCGCCAGATCCGTCACCGTCAGCCGGACATGACTGAGTCCTGTCGTATCGATCAACGCCATATTGAGCTCCTCACGTCGGGTGTTCGCCTTCCGAGGTTGACCGTAGCCGCCTCCTGCGAACTGTGAGCGCTGCGGGCGGATGTCGGCCTTCTGCCTCACATCTCGCGGTCGCCTCGAGGATCGGTGAGGACTCGATGCAGGGGTGAGTCGTGTGGGCTCACAGTTCCGGTCGACGGTTGTGACCGATACCCGACGGACGTGGCGGCGGGCGTTCGTAGGATTGTTGGTCAGATCAAGCATGTCGGCGCCGGTCACCCTCCCTCAGCACAACCACACCCCTGGCACGGCCAGGGCTGCACTGGCGTATCCCGCCTTCACGTGGATCTGGCTCGGGCTGTTCGCCTCGAACGTCGGCACGTGGATGCAGAACTTCACGTTGCCGGCGTACATCGACGACCGCACGGAGTCGGCGGCGCTCGTCGGACTGTTGGTGTTCATGCAGCTCGGCCCGCTGTTGCTGCTGTCGATCCCTGCCGGAGTGCTGGCCGATCGATTCCCGCGCAGGACCTTCCTGGTGACGATGCAGGGCGTGCAGATGGTGTTCACGCTGGTGCTGGCGGCACTCGTGGCCAGCGACTCGCCGTTGTGGACTTTGTACGTCACCCAACTCGTGATCGGCGTCGGCCACGCCCTCGGCGCTCCTGCCTTCCAGGCCAGCGTGCCCCTGCTCGTCGCACGCCAGGACCTCAGCGGCGCCGTGGCGCTCAACTCGGTGATGATCAACGGCAGCAGGGTGCTCGGGCCGTCGCTGGCAGCCGTGCTCGGCGTCGCCGGCGTCACCATCTCGGGGCTGTTCGTGGTCAACGCCGCCACGTACCTGTTCCTGATCGCTGCCATCGTCCTCGTGCGCATCCCCGATGTGCGCGGCCGGCATCCTGAGCGCGGCTGGCGCCGCCTGCTCAGCGGTATCAACATCGTCTCGCGTCGTCGCGTGCTGTCCCGCTCGCTGGTGACGATGGCGCTGTTCTCGCTGCTGTCCCTCGCCTACATCGGGCTGTTCCCGTCGGTGGCCCGGTTGAACTTCGGCATCGACCCCACCGGGTCCACGTACAAGTGGCTGTACACGGTATGGGGGCTCGGCGCCTGCGCCGGCGCCCTCGCCATCGGAACGGTGCTGGCAGCGGTTGACAAGCGCCGGCTGGTCGTCGTCGGGTTCCTCGGCTTTGCCGCCAGCCTTGCCGCCTTCGCGCTGATCGACTCACCCGGCCCGGCGTTTCCCGTCGGCTTCCTGCTGGGCTTCTGCTACTTCCTCACGGCGACGGCGCTCATCACCGTCGTACAGCACAACGTGCGCGACACCGAGCGGGCCGTCGTCATGCCACTGTGGTTCATGGCCTTCGGTGGCACGGTGCCGATCGGCAACCTGATCTTCGGTCCCGTGATCGACGCCGTCGGCGCCCGTCCGGTGATGCTCGGCGGCGCAGCCGTGGCGGTGGTGCTCGCCCGATACTGCGACCTTCGCCGGCTGCCCGAGTCGGACTTCTTGACAGCGGATGAGCCCCACACCCCCACCGACGTTTCTGCCGTCAATCAGCACGGCATCGTCGCCGGCGACTGACCTCACCGTTTCCCCCTTTGTGTCACGGCATACACATCCGAGGTCGTGTTTTGTCGTGACACAGAACGTCTTACCCGGCACAGGACGTCGCCGTGCTCGACGTCCACGGCTCGCTACGGCCCCTAGGCATCACCTGCGAGCCGGCGGGCCACCCACTCCAGGCCGGCCACCCGGCTGGCCTTGACGAGCACGGCGTCGCCGGCGCCGAGAACGCCAAGCGCGTCGAGCGGGTCCTGGGCAGCCGCCACGCCGTAGAGGTCGGTCCCGACGGCCACCAGCTGCACGCCCAGCTCGGCGGCGTACGCCGCCACTTGGCGGTGCGCTTCATCCGGGTCTTCGAGCTCGGCCATCGGGCCGAGGACGGCGATGCGGCGCATGGCGTCCATGGCCGCCAGCGCGTCGAGCGCCGCCATCATCGACGTGGGGTTGGCGTTGTAGGCGTCGTTGACGACGAGCGCGCCCGCCTGCGTGCGAGTGACCTCCATGCGCATCTCGGACACACCGGTCCGCTCCAGCGATGCGGCGACGGTGTCCAGTGGCACGCCGAGGACGCCGGCAGCGGCGATAGCGGCGGCAGCGTTGCCGGCCATGTGGGCCCCGCTCACGGCCAGGCGGATCCTGGCCTCACCCCACGGTGTGCGCACCGTGAACCGCGCCCGCGCCAGCTCATCGAGTTGGAGGTCGGTGACGTGGATGTCGGACATCGACGCAGTTCCGTAGCGCAGCACGCCGGCCACGGTGTATTCGGCCATGGCGTCGACACGAGGATCGTCGGCGTTGAGGATTGCCGTCCCCGACGGGTCGAGCGCCTCCACCAGTTCACGCTTGGCCTTGGCCACGCCGTCGACCCCGCCGACACGCTCGGTGTGTGACGCCCCGACGGTCGTCACGATGCCGAGGTCTGGACGGGCGACCTCGCATAGCCGGGAGATCTCGCCCCAGCCGCGCATCCCCATCTCCAACACGAGCACCTCGGTGCGCTCGTCAGCGTTGAGGATCGTGACCGGCAGACCCTGCTCGTTGTTGAAGCTGCGCTCGTTGGCGGTGACGGCGAAGGTGGTGCCGAGCGCGCCGGCCAGCAGGTCCTTGGTGCTGGTCTTGCCGACGCTGCCCGTGAGTCCGATGGCGCGGGCGTGGAGCCTTCCCCTGGCCCATGCCGCCGCGTCCATCAGCGCCTGCACCGTGTCGGCCACCTCGATGGCCACGGCGTCGACGCCCTCGACCCGACCGCGGGCCGTGAGGTAGGCCGGCGCCCCGTGACCTACTGCGTCGGCGACGAAGTCATGGCCGTCGCGCTCGGCGACGATGGGCACGAACAGCCGGCCCGGCGAGAGCAGGCGCGAATCGAACTCGGCACCGTCGAGCTCCACGTCGGGACCGTGCATCGTGGCGCCCAACACCGACGCCAGTTCCGATGCCCCGAATCTCACAGCGGGGAACGGTACCGTCGCGAACCATGACCCGAGAGCGGATCCGGCTGTTGGTGCTGTACGGCGGCGAGTCCGCCGAGCACGACGTGAGCTGTGTCACCGCCGCCCATGTGGTGCGGGCCATCGATCCCGCCAAGTACGCGGTGACGGCCATCGGCATCGCCGAGAACGGTCGTTGGTCGATCTCGGCCGATGTCACCGCTTCGCTGGAGGCCGGATCTGCCGAGCTGCCGTCACGCCTCGACGCCTCGACAGG
>JACDHN010000184.1 GCA_013821025.1 Acidimicrobiia bacterium
CGTGTTGCACACCTTGCGGTCGAGTGAATGTCGGACGCTGGCGGCGAAGCGGTCGGCATCGGCCGCTACGCCGGCGACGAGCCAGGCCCCGCCAGTGCCGTGCAGGCTGACGCTCGAGCCCGACTGGCGGCCAACCGCACCCAATTGCGTCACGGCGTGTCCCGAGCCCCTGGCGACGGCGAGCGACAGGCGACCGTCGGCGAACATCGCCAAGCCCGAGGCCCGCGACGCATCATCGAGCAAGGTGACGGCGCCCGCTGGCAGTCCGGCGCCAGACAGCGCCGGAGCCAAAGCATGGGTGACGATCGTCCGAGCCGTGCCGAGCGCGTCCGACCCGATGCGCAGCACGGCCGTGTTGCCCGTGCGCACCACGCCGGCAGCGTCGGCGAACACGTTCGGCCGCCCCTCGAACACGAACCCGACGACGCCGAGCGGCGCCCTGCGTGCCTCGACGGACCAGGACCCGTGGTCCAGCACCCGCTCCGTGGCACCGCGGGCCGCCGGCATCTGCGCCCACATGCGCAGGCCGGCGATCATGTCGGCCCGCATCGCCTCGGTCAGTCTGAGCCGCGTCGTGGATCGCCCGGCGGCGCTCGCCCGATTGACATCGTCGGCGTTGGCGGCGAGGATCGGTGCAGCCTGCTCGTCATCGGCCAACCGGTCGGCGAACGACAAGAAGAACGAGCTGATCTGGTCGTCGGTGCACCGACCCAGCGTCCTGAAGGCGTCGAGCGCAGCGTCGACGGCCGATGTCGCCGCCCGGTGGGCCGCCGCCGGTACGTGGAGCAGGTCGCCCGTCCGATCGACGACGATGAGCCGGTCGCCGGCACGGAAGGTGTTCGCCAACTCGCTGGGCACGGTCGTTGTCCGGTCGCCCCCGTATACGATGACCTGCCCCTCCCGCAGCCCGGTCAAGCGGCCGTTGGCAGAGGACATCGCTCTAGAATACGCGGGCCGAAGCCGCCACGAGCGTCCCCGGACTGCGTAGTTCTGAGGTGAGGCCCAATTCGGCACGCCGGCGCCTCCAGGCGCTTCGGCGGCCGCGTCATGAACGTACCATCACTGAAATGGCCGACGACGACCGTCTCTACTTCCGCCAGCTGCTCTCGGGGCGGGACTTCGCCGCCGACAACCCCGTCGCCCAGCAGATGGTCAACTTCGTGTACGCCATCGGCGATCGTAGGACGGGCGAGTGTGTGCTCGTCGATCCAGCGTACGCGATCGACGAGCTCGTCGACCTGGTCGAGGCCGACGGCATGGCGCTGAACGGCGCCCTCGCCACCCACTACCACTTCGACCATGTCGGTGGCACGATGATGGGCCACACCGTCGAGGGCATCGACCGCCTGCTGGAGCGGGTGTCGGTGCCGATCCACGTGCAGCGCGACGAGTCGCCGTGGGTCGAGCGCAGCACCGGCGTCACCCGGGCCCATCTCGTCGCCCACGACCCCGGCGACACCGTTTCGGTGGGAGCGATCGACATCCAGCTCGTTCACACGCCTGGCCACACCCCTGGCAGCCAGTGCTTCCACGTCAACGGACGGCTCGTGGCCGGTGACACGCTGTTCCTCGAGGGTTGCGGCCGCACCGACCTGCCCGGAAGCGACCCGGCGCAGATGTACGACAGCCTGCAGACGCTGGCGGCGCTGCCAGCATCCACCGTCGTGTACCCGGGCCACCGGTACTCGGTGGCCTCGTCGGCCACGATCGGTGCGATCACGGAACAGAACTACGTGTTCCGCCCCACGTCGAAACAGCAGTGGCTGACGATGTTCGGCGCCAACTGAACCGCCTCTTGAGGTGAGACGATCACCAGGTGTCGAGGTGCGGGCGGCGTTTGCCGTCTCTTGCCACGGGCGGCGCCGACTCCAACAGCGTCGAGAGCCAGTGGCGGGTGTCGACGGGGTCGATGACGTCGTCGATCTCCAGGTACGACGCCACGTTGATGGCCTTTCCGCCCTCGTACAGCTGGTCGACGAGCCTGCGGAACTCTCGTTCTCGCTCGTCGTGATCATCGATGGCGTCCAGCTCGCGCCGGAACCCGAGCCGTACGGCTCCCTCGAGACCCATCGGGCCGAACTCCCCGGTGGGCCAGGCGAGGCAGGCCAGCGGCGCCTTCGTGGACCCGCCCATCATCGCCTGGGCGCCCAGCCCGTACGCCTTGCGCAGCACGACGGCGATGGTCGGCACCGTCATGTTGGCGCCTACCACGAACAACCTGCAGCAGTGACGCACCAACGCCGTCGCCTCGACCTCTGGGCCGACCATCATCCCCGGCGTGTCGCACAACGTGATGACGGGCAAACCATGGGTGTCGCATAGCTGCAGGAAGCGGGCGGCCTTGTCGCTGCCGTCGGCGTCGATCGCCCCAGCCAGGTGCGAGGGATTGTTGGCCAGCACGCCGACCGGCCGTCCCTCGATCCTGGCCAAGGCGGTGATCATCCCGACTCCGAAGTCTCGTCGCAGTTCCAGCACGGAGCCGACGTCGAACAGGCCCTCGATGGCGTCACGGATCCGGTACGCCTTCAGCCGGTTCTCGGGCACCACCGTTCGCAATGCCGTCTGGTCATGCACCTCCCACGACGTCGTGGTCCCCTGGAAGTAGCCGAGGTACTGCTTGGCCACCGCTGCGGCCGCTTCGTCATCCGCGGCAACGATGTCGACGACGCCGTTCGCACGCTGCACCTCGAGGGGGCCGACGGCAGTTGGCTCGTACACGCCGAGCCCTCCGCCCTCGATCATCGCAGGACCTCCCATCCCGATGTTGGAGCCCTCGGTGGCGATCACCACGTCGCAGCACCCGAGGATGGCTGCGTTGCCGGCGAAGCAATAGCCAGTCGTGATCCCGACGAGCGGCACGAGGGCCGAGAGCTTGGCGAACCAGTTGAACGCCAGGCAGTCGAGCAGCGTCACGCCGTGTACGTCGGTGTCGCCCGGTCGCCCGCCACCGCCCTCTGCGAAGAACACGACGGGCAGGCGCAACCGCTCGGCCACCTCGAACAGCCGGTCCTTCTTGCGGTGGTTCATGTTGCCTTGTGTCCCCGCCAGCACGGTGTAGTCGTACGACATCACGACGCAGCGGCTGTCCCGGCCCTCGAACAGGTCCCCGTTGACCGTGCCGATTCCGCCGACCAGCCCGTCGGCCGGCGTGGTGCGAATCAGTTCGTCGATGCTCTTGCGACGCCGCTGGGCGGCGATCACGAGCGAGCCGTACTCCACGAACGAGCCGTCATCCACGAGATCACCGACGATCTCACGCGCCGTGCGGTGTCCGCGCTCGTGACGCTTGGCGACC
Organism: Acidimicrobiia bacterium; assembly: GCA_013821025.1. Lineage (GTDB taxonomy): Bacteria > Actinomycetota > Acidimicrobiia > Acidimicrobiales > Ilumatobacteraceae > JACDHN01. Next base: position 3,296 of record JACDHN010000184.1, read on the forward strand.
ACCTCGGACCGGGCCTCGTCGAGCACCAGGCGGTGCCGCTCGTTCACCTCGGCCACGTCGGCCCGTCCGGCCGCGGACATCCCTGATGCCTGAGAGCCGGAGACCGCGCCATCCGCCGTCGCCTCGTCGTGTGCCCGCTCGGACTCACCGATTTCGGTGATGTCGAACAAGTCGGCTCCGGCGGCGATCGCCCGGCCCTGCTGCACGAGCACGGCGTCGACGCGACAGGCCACGGGCGCCAGCACGTCGTGGTGCATCTTCATCGACTCGATGACGGCAAGTACCCTTCCAGCACCCACGGTGGATCCCGGTTGCGCCTCGACCGAGACGACGGTCCCCTGCAGGTCACTGGTGATCCGCATCGGATCATCCTCACAGGTCAGGCGCCCTGGCGCCGACGGCGCTGACTACGGTCGACAGGCGATGAGCTCTCCGCCCGTTCCCGATCCCGGCGACGAGCCGTACATCGAGGCCTGCGGTACCTCGCCGAGGCTGTTGTGCAAGATGGTGCTGGACGCCTCGGACAACGAGCGCCTGGCCGAGGTCGCCGACTGGTTCGTAGCCCGACCGTTCACCATCGTGTGCATCCTCATCGGCGCCTGGATCCTGACGAGGGTCGGCCGGCGCCTGATCAAGCGCGCCGCCTACCGGCTCGTGCTCGCCGATCCCGAGCTGCCGCGCCAGCAACTTCGGCGCCTGGCGCCGCGACGTCTCGGAGGCCGCGAAGTGCCTTCACCCGTGGACCTCGACGTGCTCATCCGCGATCCACGGCGTCATGCCAGGGCGACGTCGATCTCGACCGTGCTCGGCTCGACCGTCACCGTGCTGGTGTGGACGGTGACCTTCATCCTCGTGCTCGGGCAGTTCGACATCGACCTGGCGCCGATCATCGCAGGAGCCGGCATCGCCGGTGTGGCACTCGGGTTCGGTGCCCAGAGCCTGGTCAAGGACTGCCTGACAGGGCTGTTCATGCTCATCGAGGACCAGTTCGGCATCGGCGACGATGTCGATCTCGGCGAGGTCAAGGGCACGGTGGAGCAGATCACGCTTCGGGCAACGGTGCTGCGCGGCGTAGACGGCACGGTGTGGCACGTCCCCAATGGCGCCGTGGCGCGGGTCGGCAACAAGTCGCAGCGATCGCCGGAACACACTGGCGGTGAGGACGGAGCGGCCGCAACCGGCGTGCCATGATGTCGCAGATGCGCCACGATGGCGGGTGGCCACCTGCGACCCCGGGACTCTTCGAGATGCCCTTGTGATGACTGCTGTTCTCGCTGTGTTGACGAGCCCCACGTCGTCGAGTCTCGTCGTGTGCGGTGTCGTGACCGCCGTTGCGATCCTCATCTACAACATCACCGCCCGGCAGAGTGAGCCGCCGCCGCTCGAGGTGTACGAAGCGACGAACCGCTTTCCCGATGACTCGCCGGCCGTCGCCAGCGTGCTGACCACCGGGTTCGTGGTCACACCCCACGCAGCAGTCGCCACGTTGCTCGACCTCGCAGCTCGGGACTGGCTCTCGATCGAGGAGCTCGAGGACGACGTTGCGGTGATCACCAGCCACCGTGGCACCGCTGGAGACGAGCTGGCGCCGCATGAGCAGCAGATCCTCAACCACGTGCACCGCATCACGGCGGGAACGGTGACGGGCGTCAGCGGCGCCGGGATCGAGGTCTCGGGCCTGCGGATCAGGCGTCGGTGGTGGCGCCGCTTCCAGCGCTCGGTGGCTGCGGCGTCGCGGTCCGCCGGCTACAGCACCCGCCGCTGGGGCGCTGTCGCTCTCGCCGCGCCGGTCGGGGCCTGGATCGTGGCCGCCTTGTTGTGGTGGCTGTCGGCCCGCAACGGTGAGGACGACCCGATCGACGAGTCGTTGTTCTCCCGTTCGCTGTCGGTCATGCTGGCGCTGGTCCTCGTGTGGCAGCTGGCTCGGCTCGTCGACCTGGCAACATCGCACTCGCAGCGCCCGACGAGCTCGGGCTTGGAGCGGGCGCAGGTGTGGCTCCGGGCGCGCCTGGCGTTGGAGAGTGAACGGATCGGCCAGCGATCGTCGGTGACGGCCCGCGACGGCGACCGGCGATTGGCCTACGCCGCTGCCATGGGCCTGGCCGAGAGCGCCAGCCACGAGATCCCCGTCGTCCCCGAGGACAGCCACCGCGCCTGGAGCGACGCCACCGGCTCGTGGCGGGTGGTGCGCGTTCGCTACCCGATCCGCCCGGCGTACGGCCGCCATCCCGGGTTCGTATTCCTGCTCGGCGCCGTCGTCAGCGTTGGGCTCTGGCTGCTGCAGCGCTTCCTGCTCGAGGTGGCGAGGGGCGAAGCCCTGCAGTCGCTGGTTGAAGACTTCCCCGATCAGGCCGACCTCATTCGAGACGTCGGGCTCGTGCTGGCGGCCATCGTCACGGCGCCGCTGGTGTTCGCAGCGTGGATGGTGCTGGCC
>JACDHN010000185.1 GCA_013821025.1 Acidimicrobiia bacterium
ACGGAGGCCGCGGTGCTGGCCAACCTGCGCAGCTCATTGGCCGACACGACGGTGCTGATGGTCGCATCCCGGCCGTCGACCATCGCCCTGGCCGACGAGGTCGTGTACATGGCCGGCGGTGCGATCATGGCGAGGGGCCGCCATCGAGCCCTGATGGAGTCCGAGACCGACTACCGACTCCTCGTCGAGGCGTTCGAGACCGACCGCGAGTCATCCACCGCTGGAGCGCCGGCATGAGCGCCGCGAGCGCAGCTCCGCGTCGCAATGAGTACGTCGAGGTGTACCGCTTCGGCCCCTGGAGTCCGAGCACAGGAGGTCAGGTGGCGAGGGAAGCGCCAGCGACGAGCCACAGCCGAGTGAGCGATCGAGCGAACGAGGCCAGGCAATCGTGACCGAGCCGATGGGTCGGTTCTCGGCGGCGCGCGCCATCGGGCGAGGTCTCGACGCAGCACCCGTGCTGCGCCAGGGGCTCGCCGTGACGTGGTTGTTCGCCGCCGTCGGTGCCGGCGGGCGGGTGGTGGTCCCGATCCTGATCCAGCAGACGATCGACCGGGCCATCGTTGGCGAGGCAGAGGTACGTACCGGACTCGTGTTCGCCTTTGCCGGCATCGCCGCCGTCGCCATCCTGGTCGCCGGCATCGCCCAGCGTCAGGCGATCGTGCGCCTCGGCATACGCAGCGAGCAGGCGCTCTACGACTTGCGGGCACGCCTGATCCGGCACATCCACCACCTCAGCCTTGCCGATCACAACGAGGAACGCCGAGGGGCGCTCGTGGGCCGTGTCACGAGCGACATCGAGACGCTCACGCAGTTCTTCTCGTGGGGCGGCCTGGCCTGGCTGATCGACGGGACGCTGATATTCGTGGTCGCCATCGTGATGCTGGCCTACGACTGGCTGCTGGCCCTCGTGGCCTTCGCCGTGGCGGCCCCCTTGGTGCTCGTGCTGCGGGCGGTACAGCGCCACCTCTCGGCAGCGTACGACCGATCCCGGGAGCGCAACGCCGACATGTTGTCGATGGTGTCCGAGCTCGTGAGCGGGGCCGAGACGGTGCACGCCTACGACGCCGGTGAGAAGCTTGGAGGCGCCGCCAAGCAGATGGTCGGCGATCGCCGGCGCGCCAACGTGCGGGCCGGTGTGATCGCCGCCTTCCTCTACCCGAGTGGCGAGTTGTTCTCGGCGTTCACCATCGCCGCCGTTGTGGGTGTCGGCGTGTGGAGGGGCCCGGCGAGCGGCGTCACGACAGGGGCCATGGTCGGCTTCGTGTTCCTCACGTACCGTTTCTTGGAGCCGATCTCGGAGTTCACGGAGGTGCTCGACCAGACACAGACTGCAGTGGCCGGGTTACGCCGGATCCTTGGCGTGCTCGACATCCCTGTCGGACCTCCTGCGCCCGAGCAGCCGGTGCCGCTTCCGAAGGGCCGCCTGGCGCTCGACGTCGTCAACGTCACGTTCGCCTACCCCACCAGGGGCCTGGACGACGGTGCCGACCGAGCGGTGCTGCGCGATGTGAACGTGTCGATCCCAGCCGGCCAGAAGGTGGCGCTGGTGGGGGAGACGGGATCGGGCAAGACGACGCTCGGACGCCTCGTGGCCCGCTTCGCTGATCCGACGATCGGCGAGATCCGTCTCGGCAACGTCCCGCTGCATCACGTCGACAACGAGGAGCTGCGCCAGCGACTCGTCGTCGTCGGTCAGGAGCCGTTCCTGTTCGACGACTCCGTTGCCATGAACATCGGCTTCGCCCGCCCGGGCTCCTCACTCGACGACATCGAGGAGGTCATCTCCCAGCTCGATCTCGCCGATTGGGTGGCGTCACTGCCCGATGGCCTCGATACCCGCGTCGGCGAGCGCGGCGACCAACTGTCTGCAGGAGAGCGACAGCTCGTGGCGCTGCTGCGTGCCGGGCTCGCCGACACCGACGTGTTGGTGCTCGACGAGGCCACGTCGTCGGTCGACGCGCTCACAGAGGTGCGCATCACGCACGCCCTGGAACGGCTCTCGCAGGGACGCACGACGATCTCCATCGCTCACCGTCTCTCTACCGCTGCGAGGGCCGATCGGGTGCTGGTGCTCGACGACGGCGTGGTCGTGCAAGATGGAACCCACGAGGAGCTGCTCACCGTCGACGGCACGTACCGGCAGCTGTACGACGCCTGGATGGCGGCGACGGCGACGTCGTCGGCGGTGTCCCACACATGAGGCTGACGCCCGGCCAGTACGTGTGGATCACGAAGGCAGCGCTCCTTTCGCTGGGTGCCATCGTCGTCAGCGGTGCCGCTGTCCGGCTCACCGGTAGCGGACTTGGATGCGACGACTGGCCGAACTGCAACAGCGAGCAGTTCGTCGACGTCTCGACGTTCCATTCCGCGGTCGAGCAGATCAATCGCCTGTTCACGGGGTTCGTCGCCATCGCCGTGATCGTGGCCGTTCTGGGTGCAAGAGTCCGCCGCCCGCCACGCCGCGACCTCACGCTGCTGGCCTACGGACTGGTTGTCGGCGTCGTGGCGCAGATCCTGCTCGGGGCGCTGCTGATCGAGGTGGAGCTCCACCCGATCTCGGTGCAAGGTCACTTCCTGCTGTCGATGGTGCTGGTCGCCAACGGCGTCGTGCTGGTACACCGCGCAGGTCGACCCGACGGCGTCGACGTGGCCGCCGACCCGCTGCCGACTCACCGCTGGCTGCTCGGAGGCGCCACCGCACTGGCGCTCGTCACCGGCACGGTCGTGACGGGGGCAGGACCCCATGCCGGCGACGAAGACGTGGTGCGCCTCGATGTGGCCATTCCCACCGTGGCCAGGATCCACAGCATCTCCGTGCTCGCCGCCATCGCCATCGGCGCTGCGCTCGCCCTGCGCCTGCAGCGCCAGCGGTCGGTGCCGGTGCCGGCCAGCGTCCCGCTGCTCTCGGCGTGGACGTTCGTGGCCCTGCTCCAGGGCGCGGTCGGCTACGTGCAGTACTTCAACGACGTGCCAGAACTGCTCGTCGGATTGCACGTGCTCGGGGCCACCGTGCTGTGGGCGATCACGGTGGCGCTGGTGCTGGCGCAGGCGTCGCCAGGGGTCATTGACGATCCCGTCGCCCGGACGCTCTAATGTGGGCCGATTCCGGAGCTCGGACTGAAGGGGGCGAGGTTGGCGCGAGCAAGGCGGTTGCTTCCGGCAGTGATATTCGCCTTGGTGGCGCTCGTCGCCATCTTCGGTGCGCCCGGCACCTCGCACGCCCAGGAGGACGACGAGCGCACGGTGCGGGCCCGCATCAACAACCGCGTCGCCGGCGAGAACGAGCCTGTCGAGGGGGTGACGGTCACCATCTCGACGGGCGGCGAGGAGCTCGACTCCGCCGAGACCGATGAGAACGGTCAGGTCGAGTTCACCGTGCAGGGTCGTCGCGACTACACGCTGACCGTCGACCGAGACACACTGCCGGACGGCATCGACATCGAGGAGGGCGAGGAGACCAACACCATCACCGCGGCGTCGTTCACGTCGTCGTCCATCAGTCGCACGTTCGTCACCGGCGAGAGCCTCGTAACAGAGACACCGTTCATCGACGAACTTGCCCAACGGCTCGTGAACGGCACCCGCTTCGGTCTGCTCATCGCCATCTCGTCGGTCGGGCTGTCGCTCGTGTTCGGCACCACCCGGCTCACGAACTTCGCCCACGCCGAGATGGTCACGTTCGGTGGCGTCGTGGCGTTCGTCTTCAACGTAACGGGGTTGAGCTTCCTCGGCTGGCTCCCGTTTGCCGACGAGCGAGGACGCTTTCCCCTGATCGCGGCTGGCGTGATCACGGTGCTCCTCGGGGGCCTGTTCGGCCTTGCGCTGAACGGTTCGATCTTCGGTCCGCTGCGTCGACGCGGGTACTCGCTCGTGACGTTGATGGTGATCTCGGTCGGGCTGTCGATCGCACTGAAGAACCTGTTCCTGCACCGCTTCTTGTCGCGCCGGCGGCCGTACGCCGACTACGCCCGCCAGTCGGCGATGGAGTTCGGTCCGATCACGATCACGGCGCGCGACCTGATCGTCACCATCATCTCGTTCGTCGTGCTGGTGGCGGTGGCGCTCTCGCTGCAGCGCACCCGCATCGGAAAGGCGACGCGGGCGGTGTCCGACAACATCGCCCTGGCGTCGGCCACCGGCATCAACAGCGAGCAGATCATCCGCATCGTGTGGTTTGCGGGCGGGGCGTTGGCGGCGCTCGGCGGGATCTTCAACGCCGTCGACGAGCAGGTGAGCTTCGAGATGGGCGCCCAGCTGCTGTTCGTGATGTTCGCCGGCATCACGTTGGGAGGCTTGGGGTCGGCGTTCGGCGCCCTGCTCGGCGGCTTCCTCGTCGGCATGTTCGTGGAGCTGGCGACGTTCGTCGTCCCCAGCGAGCTGAAGAACGCACCGGCGCTGGTCGTGCTGATCCTGGTGTTGCTGGTCAGGCCGCAGGGCATCTTGGGCCGAGCCGAGCGAGTGGGCTGAACGGAGGTAGACGATGAACTGGATCTCCATCATCGAGAACACGGTCAAGGCGTTCGTTGGCATCAACGCCGTCTACTTCGCCCTCGCTGCCATCGGCCTGAACGTGCAGTTCGGGTACGCCGGCCTGCTGAACTTCGGCCAGGCGGCGTTCATGGCCTGCGGCGCCTACGGCCTCGGCATGACGTCGCAGTACTTCCAGATCAACATGTGGTGGGGGGTGCTCATCGGCCTGGGCTTCTCGCTCGTGCTGGCGTTGCTGCTGGGCGTTCCCACATTGCGGCTGCGTGCGGACTACCTGGCGATCGTCACCATCGCCGCCGCCGAGATCATCCGCCTCGTCGTGCGCTCCGTGCGGTTCAACGAGTACTTCAACGGGTCGGACGGGATCAACGAGTTCAGCGGGCCTTTCCGCGAGATCGGCAACGACCTGATCGCCCCGGCGGCCAGGAACTACGGGCCGTCATGGACCGTCCCTGGCATCGACTGGACGATCGACGTCGAGTTCACCGGCCGCCAGGTGTGGACCCTCATCATCGGGTGGGCCCTCGTGCTCGTCTGCGGCGCCTTCGTGTTCCTCGTGATGCGTAGCCCGTGGGGCCGCGTGCTCAAGGGCATCCGCGAGGACGAGAACGCCGTTGCCAGCCTCGGCAAGAACGTGTTCGGCTACAAGATGTCGTCGTTGATCATCGGTGGGATGATCGGCACGTTCGCCGGCATGATGCTGGCCCTAGACCGTGGCTCTGTGCAGCCAGACAACTACAGCCGCGACGTGACGTTCTTCATCCTGACGGCCCTCGTACTCGGCGGACTGGCGAGCGTGACCGGCTCGATCGTGGGACCGATGGTGTTCTGGGCCGTGTTCCAGTTCACCGACGTGGTGCTGCGCGAGGCGATCGGCGGCCAGGCGATCTCGATCGGCAACATTCGCGTGATGGACACCACGCAGATCGGCCCGACGAACCAGATCATGATCGGCATGCTGCTGATCCTGTTGATGGTGTACCGGCCTCAAGGTTTGTTCGGCAACCGCAAGGAGATGGCGATCGATGCCAGGTGACACGAGCACGAGCACAACCAAGTCGACAGAGGCATTCGACGGCGTGCCCGCCGAACCCGGATCGGCCAAGCCCGACGCGGTGCTCGTCGCCGACGGCGTCCATCGACACTTCGGCGGCGTCGTCGCCGTCGACGTCGCCCACGTCGAGTTCCAACGGCAATCGATCACAGCGCTGATCGGACCGAACGGTGCAGGCAAGACC
>JACDHN010000186.1 GCA_013821025.1 Acidimicrobiia bacterium
GGCCGCATCTGCGGCCAACGCCGCCGTCGACCACGTGCGCGACTGGATGAGCGGCACGCCCGACGGCGACTGGGTATCGATGGCCGTCCCCAGCGACGGCAGCTACGGCGTGCCAGAGGGGATCCTCTCCAGCTTTCCGTGCACCTGCACCGGCGGTCGCTACGAGATCGTGCCAGGACTCGACATCGACGACTACAGCCGGGCCAAGATCGACGCCTCGGTGGCGGAGCTGACCGACGAGCGCGATGCCGTCCGTGACCTCGGCCTCGTCTGATCCTGCGCGTGGAGCAACGGCGAGCGCTGCGGTAGCCTCCCGGCAGCACCGCCTCGAGCTGCGCCACAGATCGAGTCGCAGCTAGACCGGCAGATCGACCATGCATCTCCCTCCTTTTTCTCGACACCTGCCTCGACAGGTCGGCCTTGTGGCTGCGGTGTTCACCGTGGCGATGGTGGCTGCGGCCGACCCAGCAAGCGCTGACCCGAACACAACTGTCGTCTACGACGACGCCGGCTCCGCTCCACAGATCGGCCTGATCGGCGACTCAACCCTGTCAGGGGTCCGCTGGCAGGACGACTATGGCGATCTGCGCCAGTACAACTTCGTGTTCGACTCAGCGTCGTGTCGACGCCTCGTCGAGCGCTCGTGTTGGAGCCGGGAGGACTACCGCCCCGAAACCGCGCTACAGAGGATGCAGCGGCTTTCGGGCCAGTGGGGAGACGTGCTGGCCGTGATGAGCGGGTACAACGATTCGGGCAACGGCTTCGTGGATGGAGTTGACGCGATCGTCGCCGAAGCCAAGCGCCAGGGAATCTCGCACGTGATGTGGCTGACCATGCGTACCGCTGAGGTCAGCTACGAAGATCCGCTGCACCAGACGAATGTCGACACGTACCGTGAAGACAATGAGGTCTTGATGGATCGGGCCGCCCAACTTGGCGGGTACCTTCAGCTCGCTGACTGGGAGACGCACTCGGCCGAGAAGTCGAGCTGGTTCGAGTACGACGGCGTACACCTGACCCCCGACGGTGTCGACGGCGTCACCACGTTCATTGCCGACCAGGTCGGGCGCATGCTTGCCGGCGAGAACGTGACACCGCCCGCCCCACCGTGGGAAACCTTGGGGGAAGGGGATGACGGCATCCGGGTCGTCAGGGCCCAAGAAGGGCTCATCGACGCCGGGATCGCGATGTCGGGCGGCGTTGACGGCATCTTCGGCACCTATACAGCCGAGGCGGTGCGGACGTTCCAAGCTCAGCAGGGCATCGCCGTAAGTGGTGTCGTCGACGAACCAACAGCGATCGCGCTGGGGGTTTACACCCCTCCGACGGAGGCTGGCGCCGAAGCTGTCACCACCGACGCCACGCCGCCTGCGACCACCAAAGCGAACGCCGCAGCAACCCCAGTCGCAGCAACCCCAGAAGCAACGAGCGGAGCGAGCAGCGACGCCACGCCGGCGACGACCACGGGCACGAGTACAGGGGCAGCCCCCACACCCAACCCCAACGCGCCGACGCCAACCACGAGGCCCGAGACGTCGACATCTCCATTGGGCGCCGGCATCGTCATCGCACCGGCTGTCGCCGGTGCCTCCGCGGTCCTCGCCCTCGCCATCAGGCGACGGATGAGGTCCCCGACTCCGCGGCACCGATCACACCGGTAGTCACGCCTCGGGGGCCGCGTCATGAACGGCGACGTGGCAGGCGAGGCGCATCATGTCGTCGACACCTCTCGCCAGGTCGGCGTCGGTGATGCGCTGACTCTCACCGCTCTCGAACAGCAGGTCGCTGCACGTGACGATGCACACGGCTTCGATGTGCTTGACGGCGGCGACGGTGTACATCATCGCCGCCTCCATCTCCACACCGAGGTGGCCGAGCCGCTTCCAGCGGGCGAAAGTGCCACGGTCGGGGTCGTAGAACAGTCCGCTCGTCACGATCGGGCCGACGTGCAGCGTGGCCCCGGACTCGCGGGCCAGGCGGGCTGCCGCCTCGCACAGCGCGAACGTGGCCGCCGGCGCGTAGCCGTCCATCCCGGCGTACCGGATCGGCGTGCGGTCGTCGGCCGATGCCGTTGACCCGACGATCACGTCGGCCAGGCGTACGTGCTCTTGCAGCCCGCCGCACGTTCCCACGCGCACGAGGCGCGTGGCGCCGAGCATCACCAGCTCCTCGAACACGATTCCCGCCGAAGGGCAGCCCATCCCTGTCGACTGGACGCTGATCGGCCGCCCCTCGAACGTGCCGGTGAAGCCGAGCATGCCCCGCTCCTCGTTGACGAGCCGGGCACCGGGATCGAAGAACGTCTCGGCGATGTAGCGAGCCCGCCGCGGATCACCCGGGCAGAGCACGTTGGGGGCGTAGTCGCCGTCTTCGGCGCGCAGGTGAACCGGCATCGGGCCAATGTAATGGCGCTCGCACAGCGCCTATTTGAGGAAGCGGCTCGTCGTGTTGTCGGCCAAGAGCTTGCCGCTGGTCTGGCACGTCGGGCAGTAGTTGACCGTGTACGACGAGTACTCGACGGCACGCACCGTGTCGCCGCATACCGGGCACGGCTCACCCGTGCGGTTGTGCACCCGTGACGGCCGCTGCTTCGACTTGCTCATGTCGGTTCGAGTCCGTTCGAACGCGAGGCTCTCGGCGATGGCATCGCGCATCGCTGTCACGACCTTGGTAGCGCCTGCCAGGCCCAACTTCTTCGTCGAAGCGAACGGCGACAGCTTGGCCCTGTGGCAGATCTCGTTGGCGAGACGGCGCCCGACCCCGGCGATCATCCGCTGGTCGCGCAGGAAGGTGTGCAGCCTCGTCGACTTCTCGATGAACCGCGCCGCCAGTTCCTCGGGCTCGATGTCGTTGGCCTCCGGACCGAGATCGGCCAGCGGTGGCGTCGCCAGAGCCGCAGACGTCAGGAGGCACCACACACCGGCCCGGCGCTCTGTGCCGGCCTCGGTGAGCAGCAGCGCAGGGATCCCGTCGTCGAACAGGAACCTGGCCTGACCGCCGCGAGGCCTGGCGCTCATCTTGACGTCGGGAAGGAGGCGCCCGCCCTGCATCAGGTGCACCACGAACGTGATCGGCTCGAAGCGCAGCAGCAGGTACTTGCCCCGCCGGCCTACCGAGTCGAGCGCCTCGCCATAGGCATCGTCGGGCGGTGGCACCGCCGTCTTCAACGCCGTGAACGTGATGGGGACGAACCGGGACAGCCGAGCGCCCCGGTAGTCCTGTTCCAGCCGTTCGGCGTGGGCTTGGATCTCGGGGATCTCGGGCACGGCGCGACCGTCTCCGGCTAGGCGTACTCCGTGCGATCACGCACGGACGAGAACACGGAGTCGAGCGCGCCGAACACGGGCTGGGCATCGAGCAGTTTCTGCTGGTCGCCGGACAGCAGGATGCTCCCGCCGATGAACGCCTCCTGAGCGTTGAGCTCGCCCGAGGCGACGGCGACGGCGGTGTCCCACGATTGCTCCATGCGGACGTGCTCCGGGTGGGCGGCGCCGGCTCCGAAGCGGGCGACACCATCGCCCACCTGCAGGTGGTAGGTGACGGTGCCTTCGGGACCATCCGTCACCACTTGGGTGACACCGACATCGAGCTTGCCCGCCAGCTCGGCGAGCCGCTCGCTCTTGTCGACCTCCCGACCGAGATCGTCGATCCAGTCCAAGCTGAGGTAGCGCACCACCTCCGTAGTCTGCCCGATCGTGGATGCATCAGGATCGGACGACGGGCGCCACACGGACGCCATGATCGAGGAATGGGTGTTCGCGGCGTGGACCCCGAATGCCGATGTCGGACTGATCTCCGCACACCGGTTGATCGGGCGCCGGGCCTGGTATTGGGCGGCGCTCGTACAGGCCGGCCATCCGCTGCTGCACATCGGCGAGTGGGACGTGTCGGTTCGTGACCACGACCCGATGATCGTGAAGGCCCATGCCCTCTGGGCAGAGCACACGATCGACGCCCCGATGGAGCAGTGGTCGATCGGCAACGAGACGTACGCCGCCGCCCTCGACGATCCCGACGAGGCCCTGCAACGGGTGTACGGTGTGCCGACGGCAATCGCCTTCGACCTCGAGTGGTACGCCACCGGCGCGCCGTCGGTCATCGGTAACGGCTACGAGCAGTCGGGCGTCGTGCACGGTCGCATCGACGTCGCCGATCGGCCGTCGCTCGAGGTCGTCGAGGTGCCGGCATGGCGCTGGCACCGTTGGGGCGACATGCTTGGTGCCCTGCCACTGCCGAACGCACGGGCGCACACCGGCCTACGGGCGCCATTCCGGTTCCCCGACGGCACCGTGGCCGACTGGGTGCTCACGTCGTCGGGTTGGCGCTCCCGCCCGATGTCGGGGTGACGACGACGCCGCGATCGGCGTAGGACTGGTGGCGGCGCTTGATCAGCCCGCCGATCCTTGCCAGGGCCTTTGTCACCTTGGTGGCGAACCCGTATTTCTCTCGCACCTTGGACGTGATGGAGCCGAGCTCGGGGCCCGTGACCGCCCGTGCCGTGGCCTCGGTTGGCGAAGTGCCCTCCCTGACCTTGCCTCGAGCGTTGCACGGCTGCACAGTGACCCGCTCGGTGTGATCGAGACGCTTGATCTTCCCGCTCGTGGAACTGGTGTAGAACCCGAACCGTTCGCCTTCCATCGGCACCCACCACACCGGTGTGGCCACGGGCGTCCCGTCGCGCTTGAACGTTGTCAACAGCACGTACTTCTCGTCACTCAGGGTCATCGGTGGAGTTTATGGCAACGTGCCGGAGAGCTGCCCGGGAGTTCGCAGCCGCTACCGTATGTGATGTCCGTCACGTCCCGTCGTCAGGAGCTCCTTCCATGCGCACACGTCCCGGCCCTGTCGCCGTTGCGCTCGCCACGCTTGCTGCGCTGTTCGTCACGGCATCTCCGACACCCGCCGCCGCCGCGCCCGCCGATCCTGTGATCGTCGTCGCCGGCACGTTCTCACCTGCGTTCGCCAACGAGCCGCTGGCCCAGCGGCTGCGCAGCGACGGGTACCGCGTGTACATCTTCGAACTACCGACGCTGGGCACCCAGGACATCAACGCGTCGGCACGGTCGCTGAACACGTACGCCGACTCGGTGCGCTCGCAGACCGGAGCCGCCAAAGTCGACCTGGTCGGGCACTCCCAGGGAGGGCTCGTCGCCCGCTCCTACGTGAAGTCGTTCGGTGGCGTCGGCGAGGTCGACAGCCTGATCACGCTCGGTACGCCCAACCGGGGCACGTACGTGGCGAACCTGGTCTCGTTCCTCGGCTTCGGGAACTGCCTGGCCGTCACGGCGTGCCGTCAGATGGCCATCGGCTCGGACTACCTGGCCGCCCTGAACGCCGGTGACGACACGATCGGCGCCGTGCGCTACACCACGTTCCGCACCGCCCAGGACGAGTTGGTGCGGCCCGTCGACAACGCCACCCTGTTCGACGGGGCTGTGAACGTGCGCATCCAGGACCAATGCTGGGCGAGGCTGGTCGGCCACGTGGGACTGATCCTCGACGGCACGGTGTACTCCGGGATCCGCCAGGCGCTCGGCGGCAGCACCGCCATCCGGCTGAACTGCTGGGCGTTGTAGCAGCACCGTCTCCTACGGTGGCTCGGGATGGCTAACGAGAGCTTCACGCTGCGCGCCTACTGCGGCGCATCCGATCTTCCCGGGATGACAGCTGCGGCGAACCGCCAGGTGGATCGAGACGGTGATGGCGAG
>JACDHN010000187.1 GCA_013821025.1 Acidimicrobiia bacterium
CTGTGGCCGCGAGCGAGGCGGCGTCGAGCGCGGCGGGGACGCATGTCGCCGCCCGTCGCTGGTCGCCGGTGAGACGCCCGTTGCGGCTCGACAGGGCGAGGCCGTCGGGTTCCCGCATGATCGGGGCGGCGATGATCTGTACGCCGAGATCGAGGTCGGAGGTCATGCGCTGGATGACGACGAGCTGCTGGAAGTCCTTCTCCCCGAACACGGCCATCGTCGGGCGTACGGCGCCGAACAGCTTCGTCACCACGGTCGTGACACCCGTGAAGTGGCCAGGACGCATTGCACCCTCCATGGCCCCGGCGAGCGAGCCCGGCTGCACGGTGGTCTCGAAGCCGGGCGGGTACATGGCCGATGCCGTAGGCGCGTACACGGCGTCGACACCCAGCTGCTCGCAGATCGAGAGGTCGTCGTCAAGAGGACGCGGATAGGCGTCGAAGTCGACGCCGCGGTCGAACTGCAGCGGGTTGACGAAGATCGACACCACCGTCCGCGCCGCCCGGCGCTTGGCGATGCGCACGAGCGACCGGTGCCCCTCGTGCAGCGCGCCCATGGTCGGCACGAGCGCCACCGTCACCCCGCTCGACCGGGTCGCCTCGGACCAGGCGCGCATCGCGTCGGGCGTCGTATGCAGCTCGATGTCAGGGTCTACCTTCTCGCGTGGACACACGTGCCGAGGGAAGCGCCAGCGACGAGGCACACGCGGCGCGAGGAGGAAGCGCAGCGGACGACGAGCCCGCCACCAGTAGGGCCTGCCCTCCCCCCGACTAGTGATACGAGTGTGTGTCGTCTGGCCACGTGCCGTCCTTCACCTCTGCCAGGTACTGGCGGGTGGCGGCGACGGTCTGGGCGCCCAGGTCGACGTAGTGCTTGACGAACTTGAGCGGTAGGTCGGACAGGCCCAGCACGTCGTGCAGCACGAGCACCTGGCCGTCGCAGTCGGGGCCGGCGCCGATGCCGATGGTCGGGATCGACAACTTGCGCGTGATCTCGGCGGCCAGGTCTCGGGGCACCCCTTCGATGACGAGTGCGAACGCTCCCGCCTGCTCGACGGCGAAGGCGTCTTCGATCAGTCCTTCTCGCTGGCCGGCGTCGGTGCCCGACGTCCGGCCCTGCACCTTGTGGCCACCCATGCGGTGGTAGCTCTGGGGCGTGAGACCGATGTGGCCGACGACTGGGATGTCGAAGCGGGTCATGGCGGCGATGCGATCGGCGATGGCCGTCCCACCCTCGAGCTTCACGGACTCGGCGCCGGCCTTCAGCAGAGAGACAGCGTTGTCGACGGCCTGTTCGACGCTCACCTGGTAGGCGCCGAACGGCAGATCACCCACGACCAGCGCCTTCGGGTGGGCCCGGCGCACCATGCGCACGTGATAGATCATCTCGTCGAGCGACACGCCGACCGTGGTCGGCCGGCCCTGCACGACCACGCCGACGGTGTCGCCGACGAGGATCATGTCGACGCCTGCCTGGTCGACGAGGGCTGCGAACACGGCGTCGTAGGCGGTGATCATGCCGATCAGCTCACCGCTGGCCTTCATCGCCGCGATGGAGGGGACGGTGACCTTCCGTCGGCCCTGGTCAGGCGGCTGCTCGGCCATCGCGGTCACGCTACCGGAGCACACTCGGGCACAGGTCACGGTACGCCGGCGGGCCGCCCACCAACGTGGCCGCCAGCAGCGCATCCGTACAGGCCAGCGCGAAGCAGGTGGCGGCGGCGGTCAGCACCTGGTGCAGCGCCGCCTCCCGGCCGCCGGAACGGCGGAACCCCGACACCACGTCGGTCAGCTCATGCTGTCCCGTGGCCAAGGAGAACACGGTATCGCCGTCGAACTGGGTGTGTGAAGGACGTACGGCCCTAGCGATACCGTCGTGAGCGATGTCGGCGAGCTTGCACGATTCCGCCTTCGTGAGCGCTGCCGATGTGGCGATCACGCCGATCGTGGTGTTCAGCGGCGGAGGGCGCAGTGCCTCAGAGGCGGTCACGAGCGCGCGCCGTTCGCCGGCCGTCGGGGCCCGTAGGCGCCCAGGTCCCCGCCGCGATCCTGGTTCGAAGGGCAGACCGGTCTCGAGGTCGACGACCGAACCGGCGGCGTTCACGACGGCGAGCGATCCGATCGTCAGCGTGACGTCGTCGAGCGCGATCGACGTCGAGGCCGTGCCGACGCCACCCTGGAGACCGCCGGCGACGGCGCCAATGCCTGCGCCAACGGATCCCACGTCGACCCGACCGCCCTTGGCACGGCGGGCTGCCAGCTCCCCGAACTCGGCTGTGGGTCGCCTGGTAAAGTCGCCGCCGCGCCCGAGGTCGAAGATCACGGCTGCTGGCACCACCGGGACGATCCACGCCGGATCGGCATCGCCGCCCGGAGGACTGACCGGTACGCCCAGACCTCGCGCTTCCAGCCAACGCGCGACGCCGTCGGCCGCGGCCAGGCCGTAGGCGCTGCCGCCACTCAGGCAGACGGCGTGGATCGTTTGCACCAAGGTCTCCGGGCGCAGGGCATCGGTCTCGCGGGTTCCCGGCCCGCCGCCACGCACAGAGACACCTGGTACGGCACCGCCCGGCACGACGACGACGGTGGTGCCGGTGCGCCAGCCTCCCCGCCGGCGATGAGCGTGGCCGACACGTACGCCGGCAACGTCCGTGATCGAGCCGTACCTGGAGTCCACACGGGCATTCTTGCGGCCCGGGCGTGCCCTGGTGACGTCCAGCGGTCCGGGCGGCCGGTAGCGTCGGGCGCCGTGCTGTGGCGAGATCGACCGGCGGACACGCTTGTCAACCGTGCCGTGGCCGCAGCGATGGGCGGGCTCGGCGAAGTCGTCCATGCCGCCCGGCGGCTGGCCCTCGAGGCCGGCGCCATCGGACCCACCACGAGGCGGGGTCGACGCTTCGGCGCCATGGGAGATGGCAGTGTGATCTGCTTCCCTGCGGCGTCGATCTTCAACGAGCAGCACATCGCGATCGGGGTTGGCACGCTCATCGGGCCGCACGCCACGCTGTCGGTCGGCATGGCGCCTGGGCAGCAGATGTTGTCGCCGATTGTCGTGCGCATCGGGGATCGCTGCGTGCTGGGGCGCGGCAGCGGGGTGGTCGGCCACCTGTCGATCGACATCGGCGACGACGTGTGGACGGGCCACCACGTCTACATCACCGATCAGAACCACGGTTACGAAGAACTCGACATGCCGATCGCCCGGCAGTGGATGCCAGAGCGCCCGGTCTCGATCGGCGCCGGCTCGTGGATCGGTCACGGGGCGGTGGTGTTGCCGGGCGCGACCATCGGGCGTCACGTCGTGATCGGCGCCAACAGCGTCGTCGCAGGAGAGATCCCCGACTACGCCGTCGCCGCCGGCAGCCCCGCCAGGGTGATCAAGTCGATGCGTTCTGCCGGTGTCATTGGGTGAGGTCGGTAGGCGGAGCGCAGGCCGGCATGTCGTTGTCGGCGGCGAACGTTTGCAGCTTCTCGCCGACCGGGATCCCGTCTACCGCCGTCTCGCGGAACAGGCTGTCGTCGCCTTCGCGAAGACGATCGGCGTAGTCGCGCCGGTTGTCGAGGTATGCGCGATAGTCCGCTTCCCACATCGGCACGATGGCTCGACCCTTGTCGTCGGTAGGTAAGGCAGCGACCACGTCGTCGAGCATGCCCTCGACGAGATCGGTGGCCTGGTCGACGAATCCGGCCCGCTCGGTGAGGAGCGCCCGGTCGTCGCCGTCGAAGCGGCGGAGATCGATCAATGACTCCCGCTCGGCGTTGGCGGCGACACAGATCTGTTCGGCCCGCTGGCCCCATGCAGTGTCACCGATCTTGTTGATGGCGTCCTTGGAGGCGAAGAACAGTGCGTACACCCAGAACGCCACGAACCCGCCAGCGCCGACGAGCATGGCGGCACGCACCCAGACCCGTCGAGACCGTGGATCGTCAGTTTCGATCACGGGATCAAGCTAAGGGGGTAGGCCGTGGAATGAACGCCGGGGCTGCCGCGAAGCGCTGGTAGAACGGTCCGATGAGCCAGTCGACGAGCGCCACCGGGCGGTTCGAGCGCTTCCGCAACGGCGGGCGGATGATCGCCGCCATGGCGAAGCTGCATCCCCGACCGTTCGTGATCGCAGTGCTCGGGGCGGCGCTGTTCGCCGTCTTCACCGTGGCGTCGAGCTGGGTCGTGCGTCGGGTGATCGACCGCGTCATCATCCCCCGCTTCGAGGCGGGTCAAGTGGCGACGGCGACGGCGTTGGGCGGGTTGTCCCTGATCATCGCCGTCGGCCTCGCCCGTTCGGTGGCCGTCGTCGTGCGTCGGGTGTGGGCGACGAAGACGATGTGGATGGTGGCGGAGACCTTGACGAACGACGTCGTGGAGCGCCTGGTGCGCCAACCCGTGCCGTGGCACGCCCGGCGGGCGGACGGCGACCTCGTGGCCAGGGCCGGCGTCGACGTCGACGCTGCCGTCGGCGTGATGGCACCCATCCCGTTCGGCACCGGCACCATCGTGATGATCGTCGTGGCGGCGGTATGGATGCTGATCACGGACCTCGTGCTCGGCGCCGTCGCAGTCGCGGTGTTCCCGGTGCTGATGGTCGTGAACCTGGTGTACGAGAAGCGCGTCGCCCACCACTACGACGAGGCCCAGGATCACCTCGGCGTGCTCTCGGCCGGCGTACACGAGAGTTTCGAGGGCGTGCAGCTCGTGAAGGCCTACGGCGCCGAGCGGCGCGAGACCGACCGGCTGGCCACGGTCGCCGGGTCGCTGCGAGACGCCCGGGTGCGGGCGGTGCGGATCCGGGCGTTGTTCGAGGCCGTGCTCGATGTCATCCCATCGCTCACGAACGTGGGACTCGTGACGGTCGGGGCGCTACGGCTACAGCAGGGTGCGATCACCGTTGGTGAGCTGTCGAGCATGGTGTTCCTGTTCACCTTGCTCGTGTTCCCGCTGCGTGTCATCGGCTTCGTCCTGGCAGAACTGCCCCACGCCATGGCGGGTTGGAAGCGGATACGCGGCGTCACCGACGAACCCATCGAGGCGGATCCTCGGCACGCCGTGGGACGGACGGCAGACGGTTCGGCGCTCGAGATCGACGCGGTGGCGTTCCGCTACGAAGGTGAGACGCCCACAGGCGACGGCGACGGCGACGGCGACGGTCAGGTGCTGCGCGACGTGTCGATGCAGGTGGCCCCCGGACAGGTGGTTGCCGTCGTCGGTCCCACGGGCTCTGGCAAGAGCACGCTCGTGGAGATCGTGGCCGGCTTGTTGAGCCCGTCGACGGGGTCGTTGCGCCGCGACCAGGGGGCGACGGCGATCGTCTTCCAGGAAGCGTTCCTGTTCGCCGGAACGGTGCGCCACAACCTCGAACTGGCCGATCACTACGACGACGAGTCATTGTGGGCCTCGCTCGAGATGGCCGCCGCGGCCACGTTCGTGCGGGCGCTGCCCGAGCAGCTCGACACGGTGGTGGGTGAGCGCGGCGTCAGCCTCAGCGGAGGTCAGCGTCAGCGGCTGGCGCTGGCGCGAGCACTGATGCGCTCGCCCCGGTTGCTGATCCTCGACGACACGACCTCTGCGCTCGACCCCTCCACGGAGGCCGCGGTGCTGGCCAACCTGCGCAGCTCATTGGCCGACACGACGGTGCTGATGGTCGCATCCCGGCCGTCGACCATCGCCCTGGCCGACGAGGTCGTGTACATGGCCGGCGGTGCGATCA
>JACDHN010000188.1 GCA_013821025.1 Acidimicrobiia bacterium
CTCGTGGGCTCGGCGCCGTCATCGCTGCCGGTACCACCGGCCGGGCCGTCGCCACGGTGCCGACCACGTGGCTGTACGAGCGCCAAGGTTTCTGGGCCTCTGCGCTGCTCGGCGTCGGGTTCGCCGTCCTGACGATGGCCGCCATCACCGTGGCGCGTACCACTCCGGCGGACGCGACCGATCGGTCGCGTGTCGGCACGCGGCCATGACCACGACATCCGATCGCCGCTTGCCCGCCGAGCTACTCGCCGATGCTGCCGTCGGCAAGCTCACGCAGGGCGTCGAGATGGCCGAGGTGGCGGGCGGTCTCCTCGATCAGGTGCAGGTAGGCGAAGCGCAGGTTGAAGTCACGGCGGGTGGAGTTGACGGCGAGGTCGTCGAGCTCGTGTCCGGCCGCCGCCTGTCGCGACCGCTCGCACGCCTCGTCGTACAGCGTGATCAGTGCTTCCATCGGCTCGTCGTTGGCGCTGTGGAACTCCCAGTCCTCGTCGTCGTCCCAGGGCGCCGAAGCCCACGGCTCAGGCTCGGCGTTGCCGGCGAACCGGCCATCGAACCAGCTGTCCTCAACCAGTGCCAGGTGTTTGATCAACCCGGCGATCGTGGTCCCGGACCGCAGCGGCGTCATCCTGGCGTGAAACGGTGACACGCCGGCAACCTTGCGCTGCACACCGTCGCGGTACCAGTCGAGCATTCCTTCCAGCAGTTGGCGCTCATCGACGGCGTGGATCGGCGGATACGGTCGATCACCGCTGTCTGTTGGTGGATCCTGGTCGCGTTCGGCCGCCGACCGTTCGACACAGAACTCGTTGCCCTCCGGATCGGCGAGCACTGCCCATCCAGCGCCATCCGGTTTGCGATGGTCGGCGACCAGCGTGGCGCCGTCGGCGACGAGCGTGTCAACGGTGACGTCCCGAGCTTGGTCGGGGAGCAGATCGAGGTGAACGCGGTTCTTGAGGGTCTTGAGCTCGGGCACCGGAACGAACAGCAGTCCTGGATGCTGACCGGTGGGATCGGTGATCAGCGCTTCGGGATCGTCGGGTGAGTTGGGATTGTCAGGGTCCTCGACGAACCCGAGGACGTTCGCCCAGAAGCGGGAAAGGGTGTACGGATTGCAGGCGTCGATGGTGACGTGCCGGATGCGACTTGGCATCGGATGGGCTCCTCATAGGTCATTTGCTGGGGAATGCCGCTCCGGCTCGCCGCGCGGATCAGTGACGGGCGTCGGAGGGCGCAGTGCATGGCGTGATGATCACGCATCTGTCGTTCACTGTGCACCTCCTCGTCGCTCGGTTGGACCGCAGCGCAAACGATACTTGCGGCGCCGGCGCGCTCACAGCGGGTTTCGATGTGCCAGCATTCCGCCATGACCGCATCGGCTGAGGACCACGGCTTCGATGTCGAGCGCCTGGCCCGCCTCGATGCGACGCTGCAGAGCTTCGTCGACGCCGGGAAGCTCCCCGGCGTGCAAGTTTTGGTCAGCCGCCACGGCCACTTGGTACACCGCAACTGCTACGGGTTCACCGATGTCGAGGCGCAGACGAAGGTGACTCCCGAGTCCATCTACCGCATCTACTCGATGACGAAACCGATCACCAGCGTCGCGGTGATGATGCTGCTCGAGGAGGGCCACCTGCTGCTCGAGAACCCGGTCAGCCGGTTCCTCCCCGAGTTCGCCGAACCGAAGGTCTTCGTTGGTGGCAACGCCAACAACGTGCGCACCCGGCCGGCGGTCCGCCCGTTCTCGGTGCACGACCTGCTCATCCACATGTCGGGCCTGACGTACGGGTTCTTCGAGTCGCACCCCGTCGACGCGCTGTACCGGCGCCAGCGGTTGGGCGAGTTCATCCACCCCGACTACGACCTGGCCGAGGGAATGGGCCGCCTGGCCGAGATCCCGCTGCTGTTCGATCCCGGCGACCGCTGGAACTACTCGATCGCAACCGACGTGCTGGGACGCGTCGTGGAAGTGGTGAGCGGCACCACGCTCGACGAGTTCTTCCGTACGCGCATCTTCGAGCCGCTCGGCATGGTCGATACCGGGTTCAGCGCCCCCGAATCCGAGCTCGGGCGGTGCTGCTCGCTGTACATGCCCGGCGGGCAGGGGTCGATGAACGAACTCTTCCCGGCCGAGACGATGGTCCAGCAACCGGCATTCCTTTCGGGTGGCGGTGGTTTGGTCGGGACGGCCGACGATTACCTTCGCTTCGCCCACATGCTGCTGAACGGCGGTGAGCTGGAAGGGGTGCGCCTCCTCGGTTCGCGAACGGTCGGGGCGATGAAACGCAACCAGCTGCCGGGTGGCGCCTCGCTGAACGAGTGCGGCCAATCCACGTTCACCGAGGTGGCGATGGCCGGCCACGGCTTCGGCCTCGGGTTCTCCGTCGTCGAGCAGCCGGCGGCCACGCAGGTGTTGAGCTCGCCGGGGCTGTTCGGCTGGGGCGGGGCGGCGAGCACCGCGTTCTGGGTCGACCCGATAGAGCAGATCTGCTGCGTCTTCATGACCCAGCTCCTCCCTTCCGACACGTACCCGATCCGTCCCTTCCTGCGCAACGGCGTTTACCAGGCGCTCGTCGACTGAACCGCGCCAGCCGATGACCGGTCTCCGCGAGCGGCAGGAGTGGGCCTTCTTCGGCGCACTGCGCCGCGCCGCGCCGGCGCTGACCGCTGCGTGGTGGTCAGTGCTCGTGCTGCGGGGCCTGCTGCCTCCTGCGCTGGCCATCGCCATCGGTCAGATCGTCGGCGCCGTCGAGGCCGACCGCTCGCTCGCTGGCCCGCTGACACTCCTCGGCGTGCTGTTCGTGGCCCTGCAGGTGCTGCCGCCGCTCCATCAGGCGATCGGCGCCAACCTCGGCGACCGCACGGCGGCGTGGCTCAACGACCGGCTGATGGACGCCACGACGACGCCTCCCGGCATCGGGCACCTGGAGGATCCGGAGCTGACGAACGATCTCACTGTCGCCCGCGACTTCGAGCTCGGCATCATGGGCCCTCCACTGTCGGTGAGCATGGACTTCATCGCCGCCGGGCTCGTCGAACTGCTCGGCGGGTTGGCTGCGGCAGCGGTGCTGTTCGGGTTCTCGTGGTGGGCGCCAATGGTCCTCCTCGCGGCATGGGGGTCGACCCACTGGCTGCTGCGCGAGAGCGGCGTGTGGAAGGACCGCAACACCGACGAGGTGCGCAACGCTCAGCGCCACGCCGACTACGCATTCCGGCTCGCCGTCGACCCCCCTGCGGCCAAGGAGGTCCGGCTGTTCGGTCTTGCCGGCTGGGTGATCGAACGGTTCGCCGCCCGTCGCCGCCGGCTCTACGAACTGCAGTGGCAGGCAACGCGCATGCGCGAGCGCTCTGTCGTCGGCTGTCTCGTCATCGTGCTGGCCGCCAACGTGCTGGTGCTGTGGGCAATCGGCGACGCCGCCGCCGACGGCCGCATCGGTCTGGCGGCGGCGGTCGTGTTCGTGCAGACGGCGTTCTCCGCCAGCTCCATCGCCTTCGGCGGCCTGAGTTGGGCGCTCGACAGCGCAGCGGCACCCGTCGCTGCTGTGCTGCGTTTGGAGGCGGCGATGGCACCGGCCGGCGCGCTCGCAAGCGGCGATCAGCCGGCCGACGGACTCCCGGCGCACTCGGTGCGGTTCCGCGACGTCACGTTCTCCTATCCACCTGGGGACCGGCCCGTGCTCGACCGGTTCGACATCACCATCCCGGCCGGTTCGTCGCTCGCCATCGTCGGCCAGAACGGGGCCGGCAAGACCACGCTGGCGAAGTTGCTGTGCCGGTTGTACGACCCGCAGTCGGGCGCCATCGAGATCGACGGCGTCGACCTGCGACACATCGACGTCGACGTGTGGCGCTCGCGCCTGGCGGCCGTGTTCCAGGACTTCGTGCGCTACGAGTTGTCGCTGCGCGAGAACGTGGCGCCCCGCGGCGCCTCCGATGCCGACGTCATCGCCGCTCTGGCTGAGGCCGGGGCGGACCACGTGGCAGACATCGACACCGTGCTCGCCAAGGGCTACGACGGTGGCACCGAGCTGTCCGGTGGCCAGTGGCAGCGCGTCGCCCTCGCCAGGGCGCTGTGCGCCGTGCGCAGTGGCGCCGCTTTGGTGCTGCTCGACGAGCCGACCGCCCAGCTCGACGTGCGCGGCGAGTCGGAGATCTTCGAGCGGGTGCTGGCGGCGACGCGCCATTGCACGACGATCCTGATCTCGCATCGCTTCTCCACAGTGCGCCAAGCCGATCGCATCTGTGTGCTCGAGCACGGCCGCGTGGTTGAGCTCGGCACGCACGACGAGTTGATGGCGCGAGACGGTCGCTACCGCACGATGTTCGAGTTGCAGGCGTCGCGGTTCGTTGAGCTCGACGAGACCGGCGAGGAGGTGGTGCATGAGTCGCTCTGACGACCTGCCCCCGGCACTGTCGTCACTGTGGCGCACGGTGCGGCTCGGCTACCGAGCCGAGCCGCGGCTACTCGTCGCCTCGTTCCTCATGACGGCGGCCACGGCGCTGCCCGACGCGCTGGTGGCGCTGTGGCTGAAGCTGCTGTCCGACGGCGTGCTCGATGACGATCGCGCGCTGGTGCTCGTCGCCACCCTCGGCCTGGCAGTGTCCGCCGCCGCCACCTGGTTCCTGCGGGTCGTGTTCGACCGGGTGCAGCGCCGGTTCCGCGACAGGGTCAGCATCGCACTCGAGTCTCACGTGGCGAGGCTGCAGGCCTCCGTCGCCACCATCGAGCACCACGAGCGCCCGGACTACCTCGACCGGCTGGCCGTGCTGCGCGACCAGATCTTCACGCTCGACCATCTGTTCATGTCGCTGTTCTCCACCGTCGGTTGGCTGCTGCGACTCGTGTTCACCGTGGTCCTGATCGCCAGCATCCACCCGCTGCTGGCTCTTCTCGTGGTGTTCGCCGTACCCACCGTGCTCACCGCCACGTGGCGGCCCAAGATCGAACGCGACACCGAGGAGTCCGTGGCCTCGCGCCAGCGACTGGCCCGCCACCTGTTCCTGGTGGGCACATCGGCGCCGCCGGGCAAGGAGGTCCGCGTCACGGGCATCGGACCGCAGCTCGTCGAACGGCGCCGCTCCGCCTGGGAGGCGTGGTACCGACCGCTCGGCGCTGTTCGATGGCGCAGCGCGCTCTGGCACATGGCGGCGTGGTCCGTGTTCGGAGCTGCGTTCGTGGTTGCCGTCACGTTCGTGGCATCCGGTCTCGACGCCTCCACCGGCTCGGTGCTGCTGGTGCTCGTCGCCGGCAGCCGGCTGTCGGCGTTCGTCGGCGCAGCGGTCGGCGAGCTCGGATTCTTGCGAGGAATCTGGCTCGATTCGTCGCGCCGCCTTGCTTGGCTCGAGGACTATGCCGAGGGGCTCGATGCCGGCGCCGACCAGCCGGTGCCCGACCTCATCGAGAAAGGGATCCGCTTCGAGCACGTGTCGTTCCATTACCCAGGCACGGAGCGCCTCGTGCTCGACGACATCGACCTCGAGCTGCCGGCCGGATCTGTCGTGGCCATCGTCGGTGAGAACGGTGCCGGCAAGACCACGCTCGTGAAGCTGCTGTGCCGGATGTACGCGCCGACAGGCGGCCGGATCCTGGTCGACGGCGCCGACCTTGCGCGACTGCCGAACGACGAGTGGCGCGCAAAGCTGGCAGGCGCCTTTCAGGACTTCTTCCGCTTCGAGTTCACCG
>JACDHN010000189.1 GCA_013821025.1 Acidimicrobiia bacterium
GGTCAGGGCCAGGTAGCGGACGAATGATCGTATCGCCCCAACGCGCAATCGCGCCCCGACGAGCAATCTCGGAGCGTTGCTCTGGAGTGAGCCTTTCGGCACGACTACGTCCGCCACGTGATTTCGCCTCCGTCGTGCTTGCTGCACCAAGCACGGCATCACGGCGAGCGAATTGCAACGCTGGGATTTCACAACACATCGAGGCTTGACCCGGCACACAGTCAACCACGGCTCGCCCTCAGGTCGATTTAGCGGGACAGACGGCTGCAGTCTGGAGCCAACGGTCAGCGGGTCGTCAATGCCTCCGCGCTGCCACCCTGCGGCGACCAAGGTGCGGAGTCCGAACCAGGGGCGCTTGCCGAAAAATCTGTTGTGCTGACAAATCGCGGACAAGTGGGCGATTCCAGTGCTTCGGGCCCGCCCGAAAAAGCCAATGACCAGGGCAAATGCCCTGGTCATTTGGTGTCGGAGGGGGGACTTGAACCCCCACGGGATATTATCCCACTAGCCCCTCAAGCTAGCGCGTCTGCCAATTCCGCCACTCCGACGTGGACCGTTCGACGATACCCGCCCCTAGGTTCGAACGAGCAGGAAGCCCAGGGCGATCACGGTCATGAACCAGACCAGGGCGAACAC
This sequence comes from Acidimicrobiia bacterium, assembly GCA_013821025.1. Taxonomy (GTDB): domain Bacteria; phylum Actinomycetota; class Acidimicrobiia; order Acidimicrobiales; family Ilumatobacteraceae; genus JACDHN01. The sequence continues at coordinate 637 of JACDHN010000189.1, forward strand.
GAACGTGATGCGGTTTAGGTTTCGCTCGGCGGCCGTCGAGCCGAGTGCGGCGCCGCCACCGCCGCCGAACATGTCGGACAGGCCGCCGCCTTTGCCGGAGTGCATCAACACGCCGGAGACCATGGCGACCAGCGACAGGACGTTGATCACCATCACCGTGTAGAGAACGACGTCGCGCACGGCGAGCAATCCTACCGGTCAGCGGCGAGAGTGACCCGTTCACTCCCGGTGACGCTGAGCGTCACGGGGTTGGCGGCCTCGGCGAAATGGCAGGCCGAAGCCAGGCCCGGCTCACGCTCGATCAGCAGCGGTTCTTCCTCGGCACAGATCTCCTGCGCCTTCCAGCACCGGGTGCGGAACCGGCAGCCGCTGGGCGGCGTCACCGGCGAGGGCACCTCGCCCTTCAGCACGATGCGGCGCCGCGCCTTCTCCAGGTGCGGGTCGGGCACCGGCACCGCCGACAGCAGCGCCTGCGTGTACGGATGCATGGGTGCGGTGTAGATCTGTTCGCGCTCGCCGATCTCGACGATCTTGCCCAGGTACATCACGGCCACCCGGTCGGAGATGTGACGCACGACGGACAAATCGTGGGCGATGAACAAGTACGCCATGCGGTGCTGGTCCTGCAGACGGCTGAGCAGGTTGATCACGCCGGCCTGCACACTGACGTCGAGCGCAGACACCGGCTCGTCGAGCACGATGAAGTTGGGATCGAGCGCCAGCGCCCTGGCGATGCCGAGCCGCTGGCGCTGACCGCCGGAGAACTCGTGCGGGTACCGATTGCCGTGTTCGGGGCGCAGGCCCACATCGCGCAGCAGATCGGCGACCCGGTCGTGCCGCTCGCTGCGCTTCAGTTTCTCGTGGACGGCGATCCCCTCTGCGACGATGTCGTTCACGGGCATCTTCGGGTTCAGCGACGCGTACGGGTCCTGGAAGACGATCTGCATCTCCTGGCGCATGTCGCGCATTTCGCGATCCGAGAGCGTCGTCAGCTCCCTTCCCTCGTACTTCACCGACCCCGACGTTGGCCGGTGCAGCTGCAGCACGGCCCGGCCGGCGGTGGTCTTGCCTGAACCGGACTCGCCCACCAGTCCGAGGGTCTCGCCCCGTCGCAGGCTGAACGAGATGCCGGACACGGCGTGCACCTTGGCCACCGTGCGCTTGATCAGCCCCCCGCCACGGATCGGGAACTCTTTGACGAGGTTGGTCACCTCGATGAGCTGCTCGCCGCCGCTCACCTCACCATCGTTGGTCATGACTCGCTCACGAGCTCGGGATCGATGATGCCAGCGTCGACCAGTTCGTCACCGGTGCGGAACAGCAGCCGGGGATCCTCCACCGTCGCCAGGTGCTCCCAGCGGATGCACGCCGCCTCGTGCTCCGGCTGATCCGTTGACAACAGATCGGGCTCGTCGTGATGGCACTCGTCGATGGCGAGCGGGCATCTGGGCACGAACGGACAACCTTCTGGTGGATTGACCAGGCTTGGCGGTGTCCCCAGGATCGGCGTCAGCACGTCGCTGGCGCCTTCCATGGACGGGATCGACCCCAGCAACCCGGCGGCGTACGGCATACGGGGCGTGTCGAAGATCTGCTCGGCGGTACCGGACTCGACGATCCGGCCGGCGTACATCACCTTCACGCGGTCGGCCATGCCGGCGATCACACCGAGGTCGTGGGTGATCAGGATGATGGCTGCCCCGACCTCCTCCTTGACCTCCTGCAGCGTCTCCAGGATCTGTGCCTGCACGGTGACGTCGAGCGCCGTCGTCGGTTCGTCGGCGATGATCACGTCGGGGTTGTTGATGATTGCCATGGCGATCATCGCCCGCTGGCGCATGCCGCCTGAGAACTCGTGCGGATACGACTTGGCCCGGGCTTTAGCGTTGGGGATGCCCACCAGGTCGAGCATCTCGATGGCCCGCAGCATGGCGGCTTTGTTGGACATTTCGAAGTGGGCGCGTACCGCCTCGGCCAGCTGGCCGCCCACGGTGTACACCGGGTTCATCGATGTCATCGGGTCCTGGAAGATCATGGCGATCTTGCGGCCCCGCAGCGACCGGATCTCCCGGTCCGGCACCCCCAACAGCTCCTGGCCCCTGAACTTCGCCGAGCCCGAGATCCGGGCAGTCGGCGGCAGCAGGCCGAGCAGCGCCATCGCCGACACCGACTTGCCGCAGCCCGACTCGCCGACGATGCCCAGCACCTCTCGCTCCTTGACCTCCCACGACACACCGCGCACCGCCTGGAGCTGGCCGTCGTCGGTGGGGAATCGCACACGGAGGTCGTCGACGACGAGCAGCGGCACATCGGCCGTCGTGGCCGACGCGTACACGGGCGCATCATCGACGCGCTCCAAAGGGACCTCCTCCGGCCGGTTAGTCACTTGTCCATACTCATCGGCGTTCCCTTGTCTGGCGAGGATCGAACGCATCGCGCAATCCGTCGCCGATGAAGTTGATGCAAAGGGCGATCACCAGGATGAACAGCCCTGGCCACCAGAACAGCCATGGCCGGGTGGTGAACGCGTTCTGATAGCTGGACACCAGCTTGCCCAGTGACCAGTCGTCACCGCGTACACCGAGGCCGAGGTACGACAAGGCCGTCTCGATCAGGATGGCCGCCGAGATCAGGAGCGTGGCATTCACGATGATCGTGCCGACGGCGTTGGGCAGGATGTGCTTGCGGATGATGCGGCCGTTCGGTGTCCCGAGCGCTCGCGCCGCCTCTACGTACTCCTTCTCACGCAGCGACAGGAACTCGCCGCGTACGACGCGGGCGATCGTCAACCACGACACGAAGGCGATCACGAGACCGAGCAGGATGATGCTGTTGGGACCGAAGTAGTCACCGATCACCGGTACGTCGTCGGGATCCTTGCCGAACAGCAGCAGGCTGTTCTCACCGAACAACCAACTCAGTCCGGGGATGTCACCGGCTCGGCGGCCGATCACCGCCGCCAACAGCAACAGCGGGATCGTCAACCCGATGTCGACGAAGCGCATCAGGATGTTGTCGACCCGGCCCCGATAGAACCCGGCGATGGCCCCGATGGCGGTACCGATGAACGTGCCGACCAACCCGGCGAGGGTGGCGATGATCAGGCTCTGCTGGGTGCCTCGCAACGTCAAGGCGAAGTAGTCCCTGCCGATGTCGTCCTGGCCGAACGGGTGCTCACCGACCGCCAGGCCGTCGCCGTCGATGAACGGGATGGCGTCAAGAGTCGGAGCTCCCCGTCCGTCGACACGGGGAGACGTTTCTGTGTAGTTGTACTTCCACATCGCGGCGCCGACGAACGCCAGCAGGACCACGAACAGCAGCACGATCATGCTGCCCAGCGCCAACTTGTGGTGGAGGAAGCGGCGCCTCACGAGTCCCCACTGGCTGCGGGCCTCGACGGTGAACTCCCGCTCGGCCCCCCCACCGTGGGGGCCGGCGGTGCCGACGGCCGATTCGACTGCCGGGACGTTACTCATTGCGGATCCTCGGATCGAGGTAGGCGTAGAGCACGTCAGTGAGGGCGTTCAGGAACACGATCGACACCGACACCACGACCAGGAAGGCCATCACCGGATACGGGTCGACATCGCTCAGGCCCTTCACGAACAACGTGCCCATGCCCGACCAGCCGAACACCCGCTCGGTGATCGTGGCGCCCTCGATGACCGTGGCGAAGCTCAACGTGATCACCGTTGTGACGGGGATGAGTGCAGTGCGGAACCCGTGGCGCAGCACCACCTGCGTAGCCGGAAGACCCTTCGCCTTCGCCGTGCGCACGTAGTCGGAGTTCAGCGTCTCGAGCATCGATGCCCGCGTGAACCGGGCGTATGTGGCGAGGCCGATCAGCGCCAGCGCCAGCGACGGCAGCACCTGATGGGAAGCGTAGTCGATCATCCGCTCCCAGAATGTGCCCTTGATGTTGGCCGTCTGCGGCCCCACCGTGGCGATGGTCCGCCCAGGCTTCCAGGCCGAGATGAACTCGTCAGCGACGACCACCAAGCCCACAAAGACCGTCGCCGTCGTCCCGGCCTTGATCGCAGTAGCGCGTTCGATGCCACCGACTGCGGCGCCCACGATCACACCGACCAGCAGTGACATCGCCAGCAGCTGGAACAGATCCACCCAGGAAGGTTCGTCGAGCCAGCCGTGGAACACCAGCGAGCCGACGAAGCCGATCATCGCCGACGCCACGCCGGACACGAGCACGGTGCGCTTGCTCAAAGGTGCGAACGCCATCGTCGCCAGCACCCCGGCAATGGCCGCCGAGACCCCCACAGCGACCGGCGACAGCCCCGGATTGAGGATCCAGTCAGTGGAATCAGCAAGCAGCAACAATGCCGTCGAAATGACCGCGGTCACCGCCAGGACGGGCAGCCGTCTTCGCCAGGGGCCGCCGGTGACTGTCGATATGACGAACCCGGTCATCACCCCCACGGCGACTGCGACGGTGAACGACAAGGTCGGCTGCTCCAGGTAGTCGTTCAGCTCGATGGCGCCGAACTGCTTGAGCAGCACCGCCAGCCAGAACACGGGGAGGGAGTAGAACAGGAATGAAGCGAACGTGGTGCCGTAGTCGAAGGCGCTGTACTGACGCACGGCGGAGATGATGCCGATGACGAGACCGATGATGATCGACAGCACTGTCGCCAGCATCACCAGCCGGAAAGTCGTGACCAGCGCGTCTTTGAGGATCGGGTAGACCTCCTGGCCCCCCTTGTTCTGGCCGAAATCGAGCCTGACCACACCCTTCAACCAGTCCCAGTAACGGGCCGGGAAGGCACGGTCGAGGTCCAACCGATCCCGCGCCTGGGCGATGATCTGCGCCCGGTTCGGGCTCTGCGACGTGCGGTACTGGGCGAGCGGGTCGCCCGAGATCGTCACCAGGCCGAACACCAGGAACGTCGACGCCGCCAGGATCGGCACCGTCACTGCAAAGCGGCGAAGAATGAAGAAGAACATGCCGTACCCCCAGCGGCCGGGTTCGGTGACCGACGACAGGCGGTGTCACCGGTTCATCGTGGTGTCCGGGCC
>JACDHN010000028.1 GCA_013821025.1 Acidimicrobiia bacterium
GATCTGCGTCGGCGATGGCCTGCACCTCGGAGTCGAAGTTGGCTGCCCGCGGGTCATAGATGACCTTGTCGAGCACATCAACGCCCGCCTCGTTCAACGTCGCCTCGACGGAGTCGGCGAGGCCGGTCCCGTAGGCGTCGTCGAGAGCGAGGATGTAGGCCGATGAGTTGCCATCGTCCACGACGAGGTTGGCGACCGTCGGTCCCTGCAGCGAATCCGGCGGAGCGTTGCGGAAGTACAAGCCCTTGTCGTCGTAGTCCGACAGCTCCTCTGACGTGTTGGCCGGGCTGAACTGGATCACGCCGGCCTGGGTGATCTTGTCGATCACCGTCAGCGACACACCAGACGAGGCGGCGCCGATGATGGCGTCGACGTTTGCGGCCAGCAGGCGGTCGACCGTCTGGCTGGCCGTGTCGGTGGTGGTGTCACCGGAGTCGCCCTGCTCCAGCTCGACGTCAGCGCCGAGCACGCCACCGGCCGCGTTCACATCGGCCACGGCGAGCTCCACGCCGGCGAACTCGGGTGGTCCGAGGAACGCCAACGAGCCCGTCTCGGGCAGGATGGTGCCGATCTTGAGCGTGCCGTTGCCCTCGCGGTCGACCTCGACCTCCTGCAACGGGACCTCGGCCTCCGGTGAGGCCTCCGCTGTCACGTACTCGGTCAACGAGTCGTCGAGGCGGTTGTCGTCACCGAACTGCAGCACGCCATAACTGGCGACCAGCGGCTCACCGTTGCCGTTGAACTCCATCGGCCCGGAGACGCCGTCGTAATCGATGTCGGTGCCGGCCTCGACCAGCTCCATGCACCCTGCGAAGTCGGTGCACTTCTCGCCGTCACGCGTGACGCCGACGATCTCCTCGCCGAGGGCGCTGCCGTCGGTCTCGGCGATCGCCGCGGCGAGCGAGTTCACGATCACGGCGTCGTAGCTCTCGGCGCCGTAGTTCAAGTCCTGCAGCGCAGCGTTGCCGAGGTCGGTCCAGCACGCATCGAGCCGGGACGTGAAGTCCTCGGACAGCTCGACGAGCGGGGTCGTGCCCTTCATGCCGGCGAGCGCGCCAGCCTCACCGCCGGCCTCTGTCGGAGGTGTCGTGGCGCCGGGTTCCTCGGGGGCTGCCGTGGCCTCGGTCTCGGGGATCTCGACCGTACCGGAGCACTGCCCTAAGCCCGACGGCGTGGTGCCGTCATCGGTGGGCGGTGTGGTGACGTCCCCACCGGTGGTCGGCGTGGTGCCGTCGTCAGTCGCCGGTGTGGTGCCTTCACCGCCGGTGGTCGGTGTGGTGTCGTCGCCGCCTGCGGTCGTCGGTGTGGTGTCGCCGCCTGCGGTCGTCGGTGTGGTGTCGCCGCCTGCGGTCGTCGGTGTGGTGTCGCCGCCTGCGCTGGTCGGTGTGGTAGCCGTGGTGTCGCCGCCGGTCGTGGCCGGACTGTCGTCATCGCCGCATGCAGCGGCGATCAATGTCAACCCGACCAGTAGCGAGCCCACGCGCCGTACGCGTGATCTCTGCATTCTCTTGGTTCCTCCCCCGTCCTGTGAGGCGGATGTGCCTCCTCATTGGGTTCGCCCAGGCTAGAAGACCTGACGCGAACTCACAAGCACACTACCGTCGCCTGGCGTGGCCATCAGCGCGCCGAGGGATCCGTTTGCGGTGCTGGGACTCCCTGCCGATGCCCCAGCGGACGTCATCCGGGCGGCCCGGCGGCGCATGGCCAAGGCTCTGCACCCCGATCACGGCGGCGATGCGCGGCGGATGCAGGAGCTGAATCAAGCCACGGTCGACGCCCTCGCCATCGCCACGATGCCGCCAGCGCCCGCGCCGGCGGCGCCTGCGGATCCGTCGCCATTCGTGCCGACCGATACCCCGGTGCCGCGAGCGGGCTCGCCAGTCGTCGAGGACATGCCATCGTTCGTCGTGGAGGCGTTGCCAGCGGCGGCCTTCGAGGCGCTGATGGCGGTGGGCGGGCAGATCGGCGTGATCATCGATGACGACCCGCCGTACGTGCTCGACACGGTGCTGCACGCCCCGTTGCGGTGCTGGTGCCGCCTCGAGGTGCTGCCCGAGGCCGGTGCGTCGTCGGTCGGTCTGCTGCTCGCCGGCCTCGACGGCCATAACCCGCCCGACGTAGAGGCGGTTCGCGACGCGTGGATCGCAGCGTTGAACGAGGAACCCGTCCTACCCACGGCCTGAGGCTCTGGAGAGCCGGTCGCGGATGGCGTGGCCCAGGCCCTCGGCTGGGGGCAGGACGGCGACAACGACCTCGATGCCAGCATCGTCGGCGGCACGCAGACGGTCGTACAGCGTCCTGGCATATGCGACGGGATCGGGGTCGTGGAGCACGAGCGCCCGACGTCCCGTCTGCGTCAGTTCGGCGGCTCGCCGGTCGGCATCACCGAGGTAGTCCACCAGTTCGATGGCGCACCGCGGGGAGTAGTGGCTGACCAGCATGCCGGGAGCGCGGCGAGGCCCAGACGCCGGGGCCACCGCGCCGACGATGGCGGCGACCTTTTCGGGCGAGATGGCGCCGGGTCGCAACACCTGGGGGATCGGACCGGTGCAGTCGACGATCGTGCTCTCCATGCCGACAGCACACGCGCCACCGTCGAGCACGACATCACGCTCTGGGTCGAGCCGTGCGCCCAGGTCGGCAAGCACATGTGCGGGAGTCGTCGGGCTCACGTGTCCGAAACGATTTGCCGAAGGCGCCACGAGCGGCCCGCCGAACCGAAGCAGCACCTCGCTGGCCAGGGGATGCGCCGGCACACGCACGGCGACCGTGTGGCGACCTCCCGTGACGGCGTTGAGCACCCGATCGCTGCGCCGCAGCACGAGCGTCAGCGGTCCAGGCCAGCAGGCATCGGCCAGGCGCGCTGCCGCATCAGGGATGTCGAGCACCCAGTCGGGCAACCAGGCGGCGTCGCCGAGATGCACGATGAGCGGGTGGTCGGTCGGTCGCCCCTTCACCTCGAAGACCCTGGCGATGGTGTCGGCGTCGGTGGCGTCGGCGGCCAGCCCGTACACGGTCTCGGTGGGCAAGGCGACCAGGCCCGCGCTGCGCAGCGCTACGCAGGCGACGTCGACGTCGACGGTCACGGGGACCATGGGCACGGTTCGTTCGCCGATGTCGAGAGCGTATGGCCGGCTGGGACGCCGTAGCCTGGGGCGGCTGAAAGGCGACTGCTCACGATGCGAATGCTCCACTCCGATCCCGGTCACGACCTGACGTACAGCGACGTGTTCATGGTGCCAAGCCTGTCCCAAGTTGGTTCCCGGCTCGATGTCGACCTGACGACGCCAGATGGCATCGGCACCCACATTCCGGTCGTGGTGTCGAACATGACCGCAGTGGCCGGTCGTCGGATGGCCGAGACCGTGGCCCGCCGAGGTGGGCTGACCGTGCTGCCCCAGGACATCCCACTCGATGTCGTGTCGTTGGTGGTGAGCTACGTGAAGGGCCGCCACCCGGTGTACGAGACGCCAATCACGCTCACGCCACACGACACGATCGGTGATGCTCTGGGGCTGATCCACAAACGGGCTCACGAGGCCGTCATCGTCGTGGACGGCGACGAGCGACCGCTCGGTGTGTTCACGGAAGACGACGCCGCCGGCTTCGATCGCTTCACGCAATTGCATGCCGTGATGAACACCGACGTGCAGACGATCGCCGCCGGGCGAGAGCCCGACGCCGTGTTCGAGCAGTTGTCCGACCCGCGCAGCGGCGCCGTGCCGGTGGTGGACGACGAAGGCCGGGTGCTCGGTGTGATGACGCGCACCGGCGCCCTGCGCTCGATGATCTATCCGCCAGCCGTCGACAACAGGGGCCGCCTGATGCTCGCCGTCGCCGTTGGCATCAACGGCGACCCGGCGACGAAGGCCAAGGCCCTTGCGGCCATGGATGTCGACGTGCTCGTGCTCGACACTGCCCACGGGCACCAGCAGCGAATGCTCGACGCCGTGGCGGCGGTGCGGTCCGCCGTGCCCGATGTGCCGCTCGTGGCCGGCAACGTTGTGACGTCCGCCGGAACCCGCCAGTTGATCGAGGCCGGCGCCGACGTCGTCAAGGTCGGAGTCGGACCCGGTGCCATGTGCACGACGCGCATGATGACCGGCGTCGGGCGCCCGCAGTTCTCGGCGATCGTCGAGTGCGCCGACGAGGCAGCACGGTTGGAGAAGCACGTCTGGGCCGATGGCGGCGTGCGCTTCCCACGCGACGTGGCGCTGGCACTCGCCGGCGGGGCGGCAAACGTGATGTTCGGCTCGTGGCTCGCAGGCACCTATGAGTCGGCTGCGGACACGCTGCGCGATCTCGATGGGCGGTTGTACAAGGAAGGCTTCGGGATGGCCTCCAACCGGGCTGTCAAGAACCGCACCCGCGCCGAGGCCGACGTCGTGCGGGCGAAGAAGGAGCTGTTCGAGGAGGGCATCAGCGCCTCGCGCATGTACCTCGACCCCGAGCGGCCCGGTGTGGAGGACATCATCGATCAGATCGTGGCCGGGCTGCGATCATCGTGTACGTACGCCGGGGCATCGACGATCGCCGAGCTCCACGAGCGCGCCGTCGTCGGGGTACAGAGCCACGCCGGCTATGACGAGGGACGTCCGCTCGGTACGTCGTGGTGAACACGACTGTCAGCGTGGGCGAGGACCTGTTCGTCATCGCCATCGATGGTCCGGCCGGCGCCGGAAAGAGCACCGTAGCGAGGGCGCTTGCGGATCGCTTGGGCCTCGAATATCTCGACACGGGGGCGATGTACCGGGCGATCACGTTCGCCGCGCTGGCAAAGGACGTCTCCGTCTACGACGTCGACGCCGTGGCGGCGCTGTCGCCGCACGTGGAGATGACGGTCGAACCCGGGTCGGTGACGGTCGATGGCGTGGACGCCACGGCCGCAATTCGCGGACGGGATGTCACCGAGCGCGTGAGTGCGGTGGCGGCCAACAGCGCCGTGCGCGCCGATCTCGTCGCTCGCCAGCGCCAGTGGGGCGTCGAGCGAGGCGGCGGGGTGATCGAGGGCCGCGACATCGGCACGGTCGTATTCCCCGACGCTCGCCTCAAGATCTACGTGACGGCGACGCCACGCGTGCGCGCCGAGCGCAGGGTGGGGGAGATCGGCGGTGACGTGGACGATGTCGAGTCGGCCATCGTCGAGCGCGACCGTCTGGATTCCACCCGCTCCGACAGTCCGCTACGCGAGGCTGACGGATCGCACACGATCGACACCAGTGGCCGCGCCGTCGCCGACATCGTGGAGCAGATCATGGAAATGTTGCGATGAAGGAGCTCTCGGTATCAACCGCTGGTCACACGAGCATGGCCGGTCGCGGTCTCGCCAGCCGCGTCCTCTACACGTTCGCCCGGTCCATCATCGCTGCGTTCGTGCGGCTTTACACGCGGATGCGGATCGACGGGTTCGAGAACCTGCCGACTGGACCGTACGTCATTGCTCCGATCCATCGATCGAACTACGACACGCCAGTGACGGCGGCGCTCACGAAGCGGCGGCTGCGCTTCATGGGCAAGCACACGCTGTGGAGGCGGCGCCCGATCGGATGGCTGCTGTCGGCGTTCGGCGGCTTCCCCGTCACCCGTGGCACCGCCGACCGCGAGGCGTTGCGCCGGTGCATCGAAGTGCTCGAGGGCGGTGAAGCACTCGTGATGTTCCCAGAGGGCGAGCGGAAGTCGGGCCCTGACGTGCATCCACTGAAAGACGGCGCCGCCTACGTCGCTGCGAGGGCCGGCGTGCCGATCGTGCCGGTTGGCATCGGCGGCACCGAACGGGTGATGCCCGTCGGGTCGAAGTTTCTCTACCCACGTCGCGTGCACGTGGTCATCGGGCGTCCGCTCGTCGTGCCAGGAGGCCACACAGGGAGAATCGCCCGCAGCGACATCCGCGAGACGACGGCCCGGCTGCACGTCGTGCTCCAGCAGCTGTTCGACGAGGCGCAGACGAGGGCGGGCACACCGAACCGCCGAGAGTGGCTGCACCCGGATCAGCCGTCCGAGAGGTAGGCCACCAGCGCGTCGCGCAGGCGCGGCGGGTCGAGGGCACCGCACAGCTCGCGCGCAGAGTGCATCGAGAGTTGGGCGACGCCGACGTCGGCGGTGTCGATCCCGAGACGGGTGGCCGTCAACGGTCCGATCGTCGAACCGCAGGGCATGTTGTTGCGCGACACGAACACCTGGGCCTCGCATCCCGCCGTCTCGCAGGCCCGTTGGAACCGGGCAGCGGTCGCCGCCGACGTGGCGTACCGCTGGTTGGCGTTGACCTTGATCACGGGTCCGCCGTTGACGATCGGCCCGTGGGCCTGGTCGTGACGCTCGAGGTAGTTGGGATGCACGGCGTGGGCACCATCGGCCGAGATGCACGACGAGGCGGCGGCGATCCTGGCTCGGTCGTCCACGTCGCCGCCGGCGGCCCGCACCAGACGGTCGAGCACCGTTTCCAGCAGCGGACCCGCAGCTCCCGTCGTGGAGCCGGAACCGACCTCCTCATGATCGAACAGTGCCACGAGGGACGCATGCCCGTCGCTCGAACCAGCGGTGAGCAGCGCCGACACGGCGGCCCAGCACGACACCTGGTTGTCGATCCGGCCGCTCGCCAGCAACGAGCGGTCGGCGCCGAGCACCGTCGCGCCCTGCGTGTCGTAGAGGCACAGCTCCCACCACTGCGGCGTGCCCGTGCCAGCCTGCTCACCCACCCACGAGGCGAAATCATCGTGCCGGCCTATTCCTGTGCCCCACACCGGGCGGACATGGGCATGGCGGTCGAGCACCAGCCCGCGCTCGTTCACGTCGCGATCGAGGTGGATGGCGAGCTGGGGCACGCGGGCGACCGGCTCGTCGACGCGCACGAGGTGCTCCGAGCCGTCGCCAAGCACGAGGCATCCCGCCAGCGCGAGATCGCGGTCCAACCAGCTGTTGAGTAGCACGCCGCCGTAGATCTCGACGCCGAGCTGATCGAACCCGGCCAGCCTGGAGTCAGGTCGTGGCGTGACGCGCAGGCCAGGGGAATCGGTGTGCGCACCGACGAGCCGGAACGACGACGCCAACCGGTCGGGAAGCCGCCAAGCGACGAGGGCGCCGCCACGCATCACGTAGCCGCGATCGGTCAGGTCGTCCCAGCGATCCTGCTCTGCGACCGCCTCCCAGCCGGCGTCGTCGAGCATTCGCGCCGCCGTGGCGACGGCGTGCCACGGTGACGGCGAGGCATCGAGGTAGGCGACGAGATCGCCGAGCAGATGACCGTCGGCGGGCGAGGTGTCCATCGACCGACTAGATAAGCACCCATGCGCCGTCGTACAAAGATCGTGGCCACCCTCGGGCCAGCCAGTGAGACGCCAGACACCGTGCGTCAGCTGATCATCGCCGGTGTTGACGTCGCGCGCATCAACCTCAGCCACGGTCCGCTCGACCAACACCTCGGGCGGCTGGCCACCGTGCGCCGGGTGGCCGACGAGGTGGGCAAACCGGTGGCGGTGCTGGCCGACCTACCGGGGCCAAAGATCCGGGCAGGCTCGTTCCCGCCCCAGGGCACGATCCTCGCCACCGATGACCTCGTGCGGCTGGTCCCTGGCACGGGTGACTCGGATCACGAGGAGATCAGCGTCGACTACCCGGCGCTCCTCACCGACGTGGGTACCGGAGAGCGGGTCATCATCGGCGACGGCGCGGTCGTGCTCGAGGTGCTCGACGTCGACGACCACGCTGTCACGGCAGTGGTCCGCAACGGGGCGCGAATGCAGGGGAGTCCCGGTGTGCACCTCGTGTGCGAGGCGCTCATCTCGCCGACGCCCGAGGACTGCGTGCTGGCCGACGCCGTGGCGAATGCGGGCGTCGACTTCATCGCAGTCTCGTTCGTGCGTCACGCAGACGATGTCTCCAAGATCCGTGACGTCGTCGGCGCGCGGGCTCGGCTGGTGGCGAAAGTCGAGACACGAGCAGCCGTGGAGAATCTGGCCGACATCGCCAAAGCTGCCGATGCCGTGATGGTCGCTCGCGGCGACCTCGGCATCGACTGCCCGCTGGAGGACGTCCCGCACATGCAAAAGCGGATCATCCGTCACTGCGTCGAGCACGGCGTCCCGGTGATCACGGCAACTCAGATGCTGGAGACGATGGTCAACGCATCGTCGCCGACCCGAGCCGAGGTGAGCGACATCGCCAATGCCGTCTTCGACGGCACAGATGCGCTGATGCTGTCGGCCGAGACGGCTATCGGGCACGACCCGGTCCTCGTCGTGCGCACCATGGCCAGCATCGCCGCCAGAGCCGAGGCGGAGGCGTCGTACCACAGTTGGGGAGAGCGGCTGGCGTCTGTTGAGCGCCTGGCGCACCTCGACGTGCCAGGGCGCACGGCAGCGGCGATGACGCACGCCGCCTGGCAGGCCGCCCGCGACATCGATGCGGCGGCGATCCTGTGCTGCACCAGGAGTGGGCGCACGGCCATCGCCATGGCTCGCTTCCGTCCGGAGGCGAAGTTGGTCGGGCTGTCACCCGACCCGGCGACGGTGCGGGCCTTGCAGTTGAGTTGGGGCGTTACCCCCATGCGGGTCGACACGTACTCCTCGACCGACGAGATGGTGTGGTTCGCCACCGAACGCGCCACCGGCTCCGTCGTGATGGCAGGTGACCTCGTGGTCGTGCTGGCCGGCGCGCCTGGTGGGCCGGGGGACTGGTCGACGGACGTGCTGCGCATCGTCAAGGTGCTGTGAGTGTGCTGTGAGCATGCCGGTATGGAGCACAGAGGTAGGCGATCCGGAGCGTCCACTGGTGGTTCTGATCCACGGTTCGATGGACCGCTCGGCTGGATTGTTGAAGCTGTCGCGCCGGCTCGACGATCGGTACCGGGTGATGCGCTACGACCGCCGTGGCTACGGCCGCTCTCGGCCCCACGACGGACCGTTCACCATGGATGCTCAGGTCGCGGACCTGCAGCAGCTGCTGGCCGGGCGAACAGCGGTGCTCGTTGGCCACAGCTATGGCGGTGATGTGGCCTTGGCCGCCGCCCAGCGGCTGGGACCGCCGCAAGTGCACGGCGCCGTCGTGTACGAGGCGCCGCTGTCGTGGCGCTCGTGGTGGCCCGGCTCCACAGCGGGCGCCGCAGTCACGCAGGGTGACGTCAGCGATGTGGCCGAACGGTTCATGACGCGCCTCATCGGCAAGCACCGCTGGGTCCGGCTGCCGCCGAGCACCCGGGCTGCCCGGCGTGCCGAGGGCCCAGCTTTGGTGGGTGAGCTCCTGGCGTTGCGCGCCGGTGCCCCGTGGGAGCCCCAGCGGATCTGCGTGCCGGTGCTGGCGCTGGCCGGGAGCGCCGGGGCCGATCACCACCGGGCCAGCAGCAGAGTGATCGCCGGCGAGATCGCCGCCGGCCGCTTTGCCGAGCTGCAGGGCGCCCGTCACTTCGGGCCGAACACCCATCCCGACGACGTGGCGGCGCTCATCATCGACTTCATCGACAGCTTGGACTAGCGGTCTGCCGTCGCTTCTTGGCGGCCCGAGCGGCGCCTGGTGCGCTTTCTCAGTACGACTGTACCGGGAACAACTGTTGCTCGTCGGGGCTCAGCGAGATTATGGTTCGCCCAGCGAGGGCGGCGCAGCGTCGCCCGCGCCTACCATCATCGGGGGAGGAAACCCATGGATTGGAAGCGTCTTGATCGGGTCCGTCACAATGTCGGCCCAGTCCACCTGGATCTCGTGGAGTCGTACGCTCAGGGCAAGATCAGCCGCCGCAGCTTCGTGCGCAGGGGTGCGGTCATCGGCCTGTCGATGCCGTTCATCGGCGCCGTGATCGCGGCGTGCGGCGACGACGAGGGCAGCGGCGGCGGCACCGCCGGCAGCAACGCTCCCGGCACGTCGGGTGCGCCGGGCACGGGCGCTCCCGGCACGGCTGCGCCCGGGACGACTGCGTCGTCCGGCACGGCGTCGGGCCAGAAGGGTGGGATGATGACCGTCGGGTCGCAGATCCCCGGCGCCCTCGACCCGATCGCCATGCAGGACCTAGGCGCCTACGGGCTGATCGCCCAGTGCTTCGAGTTCCTCGCCACGCTCGGCGACGACGGCAAGATCGCCCCCGGCCTGGCCGAGTCATGGGAGGCCAACGAGGACGGCTCGGTGTGGACGTTCCAGCTCCGCAAGGGCGTGAAGTGGCAGGACGGCAAGGACTTCTCGTCGGCCGACGTGGCCGCCACCATGGATCGCCTCGTCGAAGCGGCCAACTCCGGCCTCGCCGGCGTGATCGAGGCGGGCGCCGTCGACACGTCCGACCCCAACGTCGCCGTGTTCAACCTCGCCAACCCGAACGGCAACTTCCCAGCGTTGGTGTCGTGCTTCAACGCCCAGACGGCCATCACGCCGGTCGACTTCGAGACCGGGATGACGCTCGACGGCGCGCCCAACGGCACCGGGCCGTGGAAGCTCGACCGCTTCGACGCCGCCACCGGGTGTACCTTCGTGCGCAACCCCGACTGGTGGGGTGGCAAGACCCCGCTCGACAGCACGGAGTTCTCGTTCTTCGACGACCTCGGCACGATGCTCACGGCGATGCAGGGCGGCTCGGTCGATGCCCTCGTCCAGTTCTCGGTCATCGGCGGCGACGCGCTGTTGAACAGCCCCGACTTCAAGGTGCTCGAGATCGAGTCGGCGACCCACCGCCAGATCTGGATGCGCACCGATAAGGGCACGTTTGCCGACAAGCGGGTGCGCCAGGCGCTGGCCTACACGTTCGACCGCGAGCAGATGGTCGAGACGCTGTTCCGAGGTAGGGCCAGCATCGGTAACGACCACCCGATCGCGCCGTTCTTCCCGTACTTCGACGACTCGGTGCCGCAGCGCACCAAGGACATCGACATGGCGAAGCAGTTGCTCACCGACGCCGGCGCCGAGGGAGTGAGGGCCACGCTGCAGATCGTGCGACTGCAGGAGATCCCGGAGCTCGCCCAGCTCATCGTGGCCGGCGCCGCCGAGGCGGGCATGAAGATCGAGATCGCCCAGGAGAGCACCGAGACGTTCTACGGCAGCCAGTGGTGCCCGGCCGAGCCCGCCGACCCTCCGTGCTCAGGAGCGGCCGAGCTCGGCATCGTCGACTACGGCGACCGTCCGACGCCCGACATCTACCTCAACGCGGCGTTGAAGACGAACGGCGTGTGGAACTCGTCGCAGTACTCGAACAAGGATCTCGACGCCGCCTTCGCCGAGTTCCAGAGCTCGGTCGACGTCGAGTCCCAGCGAGCGGCGTCCAAGTCGATGGAGACGATCCTCAACGACGACACCCCGATCGGCCTGCCGTTCTTCTACAACTTCCTGTCGGGGCACTCCACCGAGTTGCAGAACGTGCGGGTGACGGCGATCGGCCAGATGTTCCTCGAGAAGGCGTCGAGGGTCTGACGCTCGAGCGTCCGAGCGGGCACGGCGAGGTTCCGGGGGAGGTCTGATGGGCCGATACGTCCTCCGGCGCCTCGTCCTGTCGGTCGTCACGCTGTTCCTGCTGGTGACGATCGTGTTCCTGATCGTCAACGTCTTCCCGGCCGACCCGGGCCGTCAGATCGCAGGTCCGTTCGCCCCCCAGGAGCAGGTCGATGCGTTCAACGAACGGCTCGGGACCAACGACCCGCTGCTGGACCAGTACGGGCGTTTGGTGCGCAGCGCGGCGACATTCGACTACGGCGAGTCGTTCCAGCTGCGCCAGCCGGTGAGCGAGCTGCTTTGGCCGGCGCTCGGTCGCTCCGCCAAGCTCGTCGCCTACGGGCTGGTGCTGACGGTTCCGGTGGCGATACTCGCCGGCATGTTCGCCGCCCGCCGGCGCAACACGTTCGCCGACCGGTCGATCGTGACGCTCGGCGTGGCGAGCTCGTCGATCCCCGAGTTCGTTTCGGGCGTGACGCTGCAGTACCTGGTCGGGGTCAAGCTCGGCTGGTTCGAGGCGCTGGCGCTGGCGCCGCGCGGATCGAACCTGATCACCGAGCTGAAGCACCTGACGTTGCCGGCGTTGGCATTGGTGGTGGTGTACTTCGGCTACATCGCCAGGATGACGCGTGCCGGCACGATCAACGCCCTCGACTCCGACTACACGCGCACCGCGGTGATGAAGGGCCTCCCGAACCGTCGCGTGATGCGCAGCCACGTGATGCGCAACGCGTTGCAGCCCACGGTGTCGGTCGTCGGCACCCAGATCGGCTATTTGTTCAGCGGCCTGATCGGTCTCGAGCTGATCTTCAACTACCCGGGTCTTGGGCGGTTGATCTACAACGCGGCGACGAGCAAGGACTTCCCGATGCTGTCGGCGGGTGTGATCCTCGTCGGGATCATCTACATGATCTGCACGCTACTGGCCGACCTGATCATCGCCTGGATGAACCCACGGGCCCGACTGGAGGCGGTGCATACATGATCGAACTCACGGGAGGCGGGACATGAGCATGAACGTGCCGCCGCCGGACGCCTCGGGCGCTGCCGCCGTCGTCGAGGTCGAAGCCGCCGGTGCCGCCGGTGGCGACGTGATCGGTGAGGCAGGACCCGGCACACTCGTCCCGCTCGACATGCGCGCCGAACGGCGCCAGGCCGCTCGCGAGCGACGGCGGCTGCTGCTGCGCCGGCCTGGATTCATCGTCGGGGTCATCATCCTGGCGTTCTGGATCGTCTGTGCCGTCGCCGGAGACAGGATCACGCCGTACGACCCGCTGACCCCCGTCGACACATCCAGCTTGAGGCCCAGTTCCGATCATCTGATGGGGACCGACCAGATCGGTTACGACGTCCTGTCTCGTGTGATGGCAGGCGCGCGTGACGTGCTCGTCGTTGCCCCCATCGCCGCCACGTTGAGCATCGCCCTCGGTGCGCTGCTCGGTCTCGTCATGGGCTACTTGCGCGGCTGGGTCGACGAGATCCTCAGCCGCCTCGTCGAGGTGCTGCTGTCGATCCCGGTCGTCCTGATGGCATTGCTCATCACGGCCACCCTTGGTTCGTCGCGGATCGTCTTGATCGGCACGGTGGCCGTGCTGTTCACTCCCATCGTCACCCGCACCGTGCGCGCTGCCGTGCTCTCCGAGGCGCAGCTCGACTACGTGACGTCGGCTCGCCTGCGCGGCGAGAACGGTCTGTTCGTGATGACCCGGGAG
>JACDHN010000190.1 GCA_013821025.1 Acidimicrobiia bacterium
TGTCGTCTGGCGACGGCGTTTCGTCGTCCTCGCTGTGATGCACGGCCAACAGATACTGCGTCATGGGATCTCTCCTTCGAATTGGGCCCGGCACCATACCGAACCTCACCTCTACTACGAACGAGGGTCGGCCCGATCGACAGTCGTCCGAACAATCGATGACGTTCTCGATCAGTCGGTCAGCAGACCGCGACGTCGGGCGACGGCGACGGCCTCGGTGCGCCCACCGGCGGCGAGCTTGGACAGGATGTTCGAAACGTGCACGCTCACGGTCTTGGCGCTGATGTAGAGCCTGTCCGCGATCTCACGGTTGCTCCGCCCCTCGGCGACGAGCGCCAGCACCTCCTGCTCCCGCGGTGTGAGCGCCTCGTCGGGCCGGCGGGATGCATCGCGCCGATCGCTTCCTCCACCGCCAAGCGCGCGCAACTCGGCGAGAAGGGGCTCAGCGCCGAGTCGGGCGGCGACGGTGCCAGCGGCGTCGACGAGCTCACGGGCGCGCGCAGCCTCCCCGGTCGACCGCAAGACGGCCCCAAGCCGCGCCTGCGACCGGGCGTGCTCGAACACGTGTGGGTAGCGCTCGAAGGCGGCCACGGTGCACTCCCACACCTCGACGAGCTCGCCCTCATCGGGGACGTCGACACCGACGAGCCAGCGCAGCCGTCGCAGCTCGGCTCGTCCCCGCACGAGCCAGGCATCGCCTTCGGGTCCCCGCCGGCGACCGAGCTGGGCGGGTCGCTCGGCGGCACGCTCGGCGGCCAGTCCGAGCATCTCGCCGCGACGGGTCAAGGCTGTGCGCGCCGAAGCGGCCGTGCGGCTCACTTCGGTGGCGAGCTGTCCGAGCAACAACGCGCTCAGCCGGGTGCGGGCCGTGAAGTCAGAGGTCTGCCACAGCTCGCTCACACAGTCGACCGCGTCGTCGTGGACCCCGATCGCCCGGTCCAGCTCGCCGGCGTCGCCGAACAGATCGATGGCTGCGCCGGCGCTGATGATGGCGATCATGCCGTCGCGGCACCACCAGGGGCGGATGTGCGCCAGCAGCTCGACCGTGTCATGGTCGCCGCGCCCGGCCGCCACAGACATGCCCACCGCGGCCAGGAGCGCCTCCGCCACGGCTGGTGGCGACTGTCCGGACACGTCGACGATGCTGGTGGCGCTGTCCCAGTCCCCACTCTGGTATGCGACCAGGCCCGCAAGTACGCGGGCATCGAACCCGTACGGCGCCCACGGCCGACCGATCTCGCGCGCCCGCTCCGCACCGCGGCGGTACACGGCCAGAGCATCCGCGAGCCGGCCTCGCTCCATGTGCAGCCCGCCGAGGTGGTGCAGACCACGCAGCTCCGCCGGTTCACCCCTGGCGTGTGCCTCATCTATGACCTTCTCGAGCGCCGCTCGCGACGCCTCGAGGTCGCCGCCGCGCTCCTGTAGCCGGGCGAGCGTCGTGGTCACGTCGGCAGTCACGTCGCGCAATCCCAGCTGGCGTGCCAGCGCAAGTGCGTCGGTGGCCCATCGGATGGCGTCTTCGTCGCGGTTCCGGTCGGCGAGCGCGCTGGAGTGAGTGCTGAGCAGCCTCGCCCGCACGGCGGTCGGATCGGCGGGCACCAGGTCCAGCGCCTCCGTGGTCGCAGCGAGCGCGTCGACGGTGGAGTCACTGAGCAGGGCAGCCGTCGCCAGGGCGTGCAGCAGACAGCCGCGTTCGGCGGGCGTCATGTCTGCGGCCGCGTGGTCGAGGCGCTCCTGCACGAGGGCGATGGCCTGGTGCAGGTGACCGGCGGCCGTGGCCGCGGCGCTGGCCTTTACGGTCAGCCCGACGACATCGACCGGCTCACCGGTGTGGCCGAGGGCCGCATCCTCGGCCGACAGCTCGAGCGCCAGCCGGTAGTGCCCCAGCGCCTCGTCGGGTCCGCCGACCGAGGCGGCCTCGTCGCCTGCCTTCACGCTGGCCCGCAGCGCGGTCGCCGGATCGTGGGCGGCGCGAGCGTGCCGGGCCAGCTCGGCCGCCGTGCCGGCAGCGACTCGAGCGGCCAGCGCACGTACGAAGGCGGCGTGCAACCGCACGCGCTCGCCCGGCAGCAGATCGTCGTAGACGGCCTCGCCGAGCATGGCGTGGCGGAAGGCATAGCTGTCGGGACCTGCGAAAACCAGCACGTGCCGCTCGATGGCGTCGCGCAGCCCCTGGTCGAGAGCTGGGCTGTCGAGCCCGGCCACCTCCGCCAGCAGGTCGTGGGAGATGCCCCGCCCTGCCGCCGAGGCCACTCGGACGACCTGACGGGCAGCCTCGTCGAGCTGGTCGAGACGTACCAGCAGCAGGCCCGCCAGGTCGCGCGGCAGAGCGCCGTCACTGGAAGCAGCAGCTACCAGCTCCTCGACGAAGAAGGCGTTGCCCTCTGCGCGCTCGACCACGGTGTGCACGTCGCTCTCGCGAAGCGGCGCCGGGTGCAGGGAGCGCACCAGGAGCCTGACGTCGGCATCGCTCAGCGGAGAGAGGTCGACTCGCTCGACGCCGGGCACCCGTGTCCATTGGGCTGCGGTGGCGCGAAGCGGATGCCTGCGGTGCAAGTCGTCGCTGCGGTACGAAACGACGATGCAGATCGGCGTCGAGAACCCACGGGCGAACAAGAAGCTCAGCAAATCGCGTGTGGACTGGTCAGCCCAGTGGACGTCCTCGATGACGACGAGCAGCGGCTCCTCGCCGCCCAGACGCTGAAGGCCAGAGTGCACGGCCTCGAACAGCTCGCTGCGATCGACGCGCTCCGTCGCGTCGCGCCCGGCGTCGGCCGGCGGGCGGCGTCCCGGCATGACCCGACGTAGCGGAGGAGACGCGTCGGCCAGCGCTTGTGCCAGCGCCGGCTGCTCGGCGTCGAGCCGACCGAAGAGCTCGCTGAACGGCAAGTAGGGCAGTGCACCGTCACCGAAGTCGAGGCAGTGGCCGACGAGCACCCGCCAACCCGTCCTTTCCGCACGCCCCCGCAGGGCCGCCAGCAGCCGGGTCTTGCCGATCCCGGCGTCACCGGACAGCAGGACGGCGGTGGCGCGTGGCGCAGCGTCGTCGAGCCCCGTCAGTGCGGCGAGCCGGTCGAGTTCTTCGGCACGCCCGATGAGAGCGTTGGCGACCGGCACATCCAGCGGCACGCC
This sequence comes from Acidimicrobiia bacterium, assembly GCA_013821025.1. Lineage (GTDB taxonomy): Bacteria > Actinomycetota > Acidimicrobiia > Acidimicrobiales > Ilumatobacteraceae > JACDHN01. The sequence continues at coordinate 3,133 of JACDHN010000190.1, forward strand.
CTCCATCATGGCTGACGGTACCGACATTCTGAGAGGCCTCAGTGACCGACGGCGAGACGATGGGCGACCCGCCGGGTGCGGCGGACACGCGCGGTCCAGAATCGACGCCGGGACCGGACGTGCTTCGGACGGATGAAGCCGGAGGCAATCCGCTGGCGACGGTAGGCGAGCTCGGAGCTGAGAAAAGGTTCGGTCAAGTAGTACATCGTGGCTCCCTGAAGGGTCGGTTCAATGGGCTCCATCGTGCTGGCCTGAGGCCCACGCCACATCGGGCAAACGTCGTATCCGCACGCCGCGCCACCTCAGATTCGCCACGACACCGCTGTCGACTGCGGATCAGCGATCCGCGGCGCAGCCCTCGCTCCGGTTCAGGCGTCGCCGACGTCGGTGAGGTGATGTATCGGGTCGTGGATGAAGTACCGGCCCAACGATGCGACCGTGAACGATGCTCCATCGCTGCGCCGTCCGCGCCGTGACCACTGCTCGGCGCCGACGGCCGCGAACGACGCCGCGATTCTCTCGGCGGCCTCGGTCAGTTCGGTGGCGACAGTGGCGGGATCCTGCTCGTCGTACCGCTCGACAACAGCGGTCTCGTCTTGGTCCCAGTTGAGGAACAACGGGTCGTCCTCCGCCAGCATCTGCGCCAGGCGCCCGTCGAAGATGCGGAACACGTCACGCACATGGCAGGCGTACTCCAGCGGCGACCAGACGTCGGCCGACGGCCGTGCTGCGACGTCGGAGCCAGCGAGCACATGACGCCACGAACCTGCGTTTCTTCGCACCAACTCTGGCAGCTCGGCGGGAGCGACCTCTTCCGCCTCGAATCCGCACTCGGGGCAGGGGCGTTGGAGCACCCAGGTCCAGTCCTTGGAGTCGGTGACCACTGGGTACTACGCGCCCTGGCCGAGGTTGCGGGACAGGCCTCCGTCCATGGTGTAGGTGGAGCCGGTGACGTAGTCGGCGTCGCTGGAGGCGAGGAAGACGGCGAGGCGGGCGATCTCGGCGGGGTCGGCGGCGCGCTTCCATGGGATGCTCTGGACCTGCTCGTCGAGCAGATCGGGGTCATCGATGGCCGCCTGGTTGAACGGCGTGAGCACCATGCCAGGGGCGAGACTGTTGACGTTGATCTTGAGGGGCGCGAGCTCGAGGGCGAGCGTGCGAGTCAACATGCGCATGGCGCCCTTCGAGCAGTCGTAGTCGGCGCCTCCTGCGTTGGGGATGTCGGCGTGCACGGATGTGACGTTGATGATCTTGCCGCCGCCTCCTGCCCGTTTGCGGAGCCGAATGAACTGACGGCAGCAGAAGAACGGTCCATAGACGTTGGTGCGGATGGCTTTGTCCCACACCTCGGTGGGCAAGTCGGCAACCTCAGTGCCTGAGGCGTCGACGCCGGCGTTGTTGACGAGGATGTCGAGGGAACCGAACTTGGTGACGGCTTGGTTGAACAGTTCTTCGACCTGATCCTCGTCGCTGACGTCGACCTGCACGACGATGGCAGTACGACCGGCGGCGTCGACCTCGTCGGCGGTCAGCTTCGCACCGTCGGCATCGTGAAAGTAGGTGACGACGACGTCGGCTCCCTCCTTGGCGAAGGCGATGGCGGTGGCCTTGCCGATCCCGGAGTCCGAGCCGGTGACGAGGGCGACCTTGCCCTCGAGTCGTGCGGTAGTCATGATGTCTCCTTCGTGCTGAGGGGTGCGTGTGTTTGCGGCCGGGCTGCTTCGGTGAGCCGCCAGGCGGCGTTGATGAGTCCGACGTGGGAGAAGGCTTGCGGGAAGTTGCCGAGGAACGCGCCAGAGCTCACGTCACCTTCCTCCGACATCAGCCCCAGGTCATTGGCGTAACCCATCGCAGCCTGGAACCGCTCCTCGGCGCGGTCCACCTCACCGGCCAAGGCGAGGCATTCGACGAGCCAGAAGGTGCAGATCAGAAAGCCGCTCGGATCGTCAGGCCAACGTCGTACGAGACCGCCGTCGCTGAGCTCGCTGGCTATCGCTTCGATGGTTGACCGCATGCGTTCATCGGTGGCCGGCAGGAAGCCGACCACGGGCAGGAGCAGCACCGAGGCGTCGAGGTCGTCGGAAGCGAATGAACCCGCGTACGCAGAGGACCGGCTGCTCCACGCCTGCGACACGACGGCAGCGTGGATCTCGTCCCGGGCGATCGCCCATCGGGCAGGATCGGCGCCTGGCCCGAGTCGGTCTGCGAGCTTGATGGCGCGGTCGAGAGCAACCCAGCACATCACCTTGGAGGACACGTACTGGCGTTGCTGGTCTCGCGCCTCCCACATTCCGGCGTCCGGCTCCGTCCATTGCTTCGCCGCCCGGTCGGCGAGGATGACGAGCAGCTCTTGGACGGTCTCATCCAGGTCGCCGAGCTGGTCGCGCAAGACGTGCGCTGCGTCGAGCACCTCGCCGAGCACGTCGAGCTGGACCTGGGTCCAGGCGTCGTTGCCGACACGCACCGGGCGGCTGTCGTGGTAGCCGGCGAGATGATCGAGCGTGTGCTCTGCGAGGT
>JACDHN010000191.1 GCA_013821025.1 Acidimicrobiia bacterium
GTTGACGGACTCGTCGAGCTGGGCGCTCCCCGACGACCAGGCGCCGAGCAGCGGATGGTTAGCTGTGAGCACGTCACGCGAACGGACGGCAAAGTAGGCAGCGTCACCCAATGGTTGCCAGTCACCCGTGAGCTTGCGGATCACCATCACAACGACCGGCACGCACGGCACGACGACCGACCATCGCGCCAACCGCCCGTCGATGTCGCCACCCCAAGGGCGATCGGTCACCACCGGCGGCACCCTAACTCTGATCGTTCACGAGTCTGTGAGCTGACTTGGGTCTATCCGAGAGTAAACCCGACGGGCCGGTCGGAGTGTTCTACAGGGGGTCAGCGGTTGAGGTTCTGGGTGACGAAGTCCCAGTTGACGAGTTGGTCGAGGAAGTTCGAGATGTAGTCGGGTCGGGCGTTGCGCCAGTCGATGTAGTAGGCGTGTTCCCAGACGTCGATCGTGAGCAGCGCCTTGACCGAGTGCTTCAGCGGCAGGTCGGCGTTGGCGGTCTTCATGACCTTGAGACCGCCGTCGTCGACGAGCCACGCCCACCCCGAACCGAATTGGGTCTTGGCCGCCTCGGTGAACTCGGTCGAGAAGTCCGAGTACGAACCGAACGCGGAGTTGATGGCGTCACCAAGCTCGCCTGACGGCTCGCCGCCGCCCTCCGGCGACAGGCAGTTCCAGTAGAACGTGTGGTTCCACACTTGGGCGGCGTTGTTGAACAGCGGCCCTTCATCGGCCGCCTTGATGATCTTCTCCAGGTCGGCGTTCTCGTGCTCGGTGCCCTCGATCAGACCGTTGAGCGTCTTGACGTACGTGGCGTGGTGCTTGCCGTAGTGATACTCGATGGTCTCCTCGGACAATCCCCGCGACGCAAGTGCGTCGGGAGCGAAGGGGAGTGCGGGTAGTTCGATCGCCATGGGCGTGATTCCTTCCTGGGTCAATGAGATCGTCGGGGGTTGTTGCCGACACTAGGCGCTCGTGCGCTCATCCTCCGAAGGCGTCGGTGGCGCGGCTGTCGGCCACGCGCTGGCGGACGATGTTGAGCGCCGACCCGGCCTTGAACCACTCGACTTGCTCGGGGCTGAACGTGTGCGTGGCCTCGAACTCGACGGTCGACCCATCGGGCTTGACGATCTGGCAGCGCACGTTCTGACCAGGCGCCGGTGGGAGGCCGAGCACGTTGATCCGGTCGTCCTCGCCGATCTCGTCGTACGTGGCCGGGTCGGCGAACGTGAGTGGCACGAGTCCCTGCTTCTTGGCATTCGTCTCGTGGATGCGGGCGAAGCTGCGTGCGAGGATCACGACCCCGCCGCGGAACCGTGGCTCCATCGCCGCGTGCTCGCGCGACGAGCCTTCACCGTAGTTGCGGTCGCCGATCGCACACCAGCGGATCCCTTGCTCGCCGTAGTTCTTGGCGATGTCGGGAAACGAGCGTGTCTGGCCGTCGGTCAGATCCGTTCCCTCGCCGGTCGCACCGGTGAAGGCGTTGACGACGCCGAGGAAAAGGTTGCCCGAGATGTTCTCGAGGTGGCCGCGGTACTTGAGCCACGGTCCGGCGGCCGAGATGTGGTCGGTCGTGCATTTACCCTTGGCTTTCAGCAGCACCGGTAGGGCGACGTAGTCCTTTCCGTCCCACGACGGGAACGGTTCGAGCAGCTGGAGCCGTTCGCTCGCCGGGTTCACCACGATCTCGACGTGCGAGACGTCGTCGGGCGGGGCCGTGAACGTGTCGACGCCCGGGTCGTAGCCCTGCGACGGCAACACCTCGCCGACCGGTGGCTCGAGCATGACCTCCGACCCGTCGGGAGCGGTCAGCGTTTGGGTCGTCGGGTCGAAGTCGAGACGTCCGGCGAGCGCCAGCGCGATCACCGTGTCGGGGGAGGTGACGAAGCTCAGCGTGGTGGCCGACCCGTCGTTGCGTTTGGGGAAGTTGCGGTTGTACGAGTTGACGATCGTGTTGGGCGTCTCCAGCAGCTCCTTGGAGCGCGCCCACTGGCCGATGCACGGTCCGCAGGCGTTTGCCAGCACGGTGGCTCCGATCGCCTCGAGATCGGCGAGCAGACCGTCGCGCTCGATGGTGGCGCGGATCTGCTCCGACCCTGGGGTCACGAGCAGTTCGGTCTTGGACGTGAGTCCCTTCGCCGACGCCTGCCGGGCCACGGAGGCTGCGCGCGTGATGTCTTCGTACGACGAGTTCGTGCAGGAACCGATCAGCGCCGACGAGATGTCGAGCGGCCAGCCATTGGCGACGGCGGCGGAGCCGACCTCGTCGCCAACGCGGTGGGCGCGATCGGGGGAGTGCGGCCCGTTGATCAACGGCTTCAGCTCGTCGAGGTCGATCTCGATGATCTGGTCGTACTCGGCGCCATCGTCGGGACGTAGATGCTCGAGCACCTTGTCGGCGGCATCGGCGATGGCCTCCCGACCCGTCGCCTTGAGGTAGGTACCCATGTTTGCGTCGTAGGGGAACAGCGACGTGGTGGCACCGATCTCCGCACCCATGTTGCAGATCGTGCCCTTGCCGGTGGCCGAGATGGAGTCGGCGCCAGGACCGTGGTACTCGATGATGGCGCCGGTGCCGCCCTCCACCGTGAGCAGCCGGGCGACCTCCAAGATGACGTCCTTGGGGCTCGACCAGCCCGACAGGGTGCCCGTGAGATGAACACCGATCACCTTGGGCCATCGCACGTTGAACGGGAAACCGGTCATCACGTCGACTGCGTCGGCCCCACCCACGCCGATGGCCACCATGCCGAGCCCGCCGGCGTTGGGCGTGTGGGAGTCGGTGCCGATCATCATCCCGCCCGGGAAGGCGTAGTTCTCGAGCACCACCTGGTGGATGATGCCGCTTCCTGGTCCCCAGAAGCCGATGCCGTACTTCGCCGACACCGAGCGCAAGAAGTCGTACACCTCGGCGTTCGTGTCGACGGCAACTCCGAGGTCGATCGAGGCGCCGACTCTCGCCTGGATCAGATGGTCGCAGTGCACCGTGGATGGGACCGTGACCTCGGGAAGGCCTGCCGTCATGAACTGCAGCAGCGCCATCTGAGCCGTGGCGTCCTGCATGGCGACACGGTCTGGGTGGAAGTCGGCGTAGCTCTGTGCCCTCACCATCTCTTGGCCCTCTGCATCGGAGAGGTGGTTGATCAGGATCTTCTCCGTGAGCGTCAGCGGTCGGCCGAGTCGTTGGCGACCGAGGGTCGATCGCGCGGGCAGCGAGCCGTAGACCCGTTCGACCAGTTCGATCGGGGTGCTGGCGGCGACGCTCATGATCGGCGGTCCTCCTGACTTGCGTTCCTCAGCCATGTATACAACTATAAGACAAGTGAGCGCCGTGGACAAACCCCGCTGGATCGGGATCGATCATGTGCAACTGGCGATGCCGGTCGGCGCAGAGGACCAGGCTCGCGCCTTTTATACCGGCGTGCTGGCGCTGACCGAGGTGCCAAAGCCCGAACCGTTGCGCGCCAGGGGTGGCTGCTGGTTCGAGGCAGGGTCCGTGAAGCTGCACCTCGGTGCCGAGGACGACTTCCGGCCGGCCCGCAAGGCTCATCCGGCGCTGCTCGTGGACGATCTGCGGGCGCTGGTGCGCACCACCGGCATCGACATCACCTGGAGCGACGAGCTACCCGAGGTGAGGCGTGGCTACGTCGACGACCCGTTCGGCAATCGGATCGAGCTGATCGAAGCGCCGTGAGGAGCATCCGTTACCAGGAGATCGCCGCCGCCCTGCGCCAGCGGGTGGTAGCCAGGGCGCCAGGGGCGCTGCTGCCGAGTGAGGCCGAGCTGTCAGCCGAGTTCGGCGCCAGCCGGGTGACGGTGCGCCGGGCGCTCGAGCTCGTGCGCGACGAGGGCCTGATCGCCGCTCGGCAGGGCTTCGGCTGGTTCGTCGTCACCGAGCCGCTGCGCCAGCACTTGGGCCAACTCGGCACCATCGAGGACCAGCTGGAGGGCAGCGGAAAGCGGGCAGAGCGCCGGGTGCTCGAGTTCGCCTTCTGCCCGGCGCCGGCGCACGTGCGCTCGGTGCTGGGCGTCGATCAGGTGCTGCGCGTCCGGCGCGTGAACCTGGGCGACGGCGAGCCGTTCGCTGTCGTCACGGTGTGGTGTCCCGCCGAGCTGGGCGCAGGACTGTCCCGGCGCGACGTGGAACGGCGACCGTTCTACGAGCTGCTCGATCGGCCGCTGCGCGGCGCCACCCAGACGATCGGAGCCGACTCCGCCGAGCCCGACGACGCCGCCGTCCTCGGCGTCCCGGTCGGCGCGCCGCTGCTGCGCTGCCGGCGCATCACGACCGACATCGACGGCCGTCCGGTGCTCGTCAGTGAGCACCTCTTTCCCGCCCACCGCACCGAGTTCGTCGTCGACCTGCCCCAGGCCGAGCCCTCCACCACCCCCGCCGGCCTGCGCCTGGTCGAGTAGTAGAGCAACACCGCCCGTTTCCAGCCGAACGGCCGTATCGGGATCACCGCTGTCTCTTTCAGCGGGCCGCCGTCACCAGCGGCCCCAGTGCAACACCTCGCTCAGCGGTTGGCGCGCTGCCGGCTTGAAGTCGGTGCCTTTCGTGTAGGCGATGGGCAGCAGACCGCCCTGGCTGTAGCGATCGAACGGGATGCCGAGCAGATCGGCCACCTGCTTCTCACCATCGTTGAGCATGTGCAGCGTCGTCCACGCCGAGCCGAGCGCCCGTTCGCGCAGCGCCAGCATGAAGCTCCACACGGCCGGGAGCAGCGAGCCCCAGACCGACGCGCCCACCATGGCATCGACGTTGTCGAGCCGACCCTCGATGCACGGGATCATCATCAACGGCGCACGGTGGAAGTTGTCGGCCAGGTACGTGGCCGAGTCGACAACAGCGCGTTGGTGTTGGCGACGCGTGTCGTCCTTCTCGTAGCGGGGAAGGGGCATCGTCGCGTACTGCCGGAAGTTCGCGGCGTAGATCTCGGCGATCGGTTGTTTCAGATCATCGTCCTCGATGATCACGAACTGCCAGCCCTGGCGATTGGAGCCGGTCGGTGCCTGGAGGGCGATCTCGAAGCACTCCTCGACAGCCTCACGCTCGACGGGGCGCTCGAAGTCGAGGCGTTTGCGCACCGAGCGGGTGGTTGTGAGCACGTCGTCGGCGGAGAGGTTCAGGTGCATGGTGCGATCCTCGCACCTCACGTCGCTGGCAGCCGGGTCCGCTGGCGGCGCCGGGAACCGCCGAGTCCCGACCGACGTCGGACGACCATGAAGACCGCAAGGGCCATGCTTATCTCGGTGATCGCGGCCGCCGTACTCGGTGCAAGCGCCTGTGGGAGTGATGCCGGCTCGGGCGACGGCATCGAGTACCCGACAGGCGCCGACGACGCCGTCGTGCGGTTCGGCTCGGCGTCTCTTGACGAATCGTTGCCAGTCCTCGTCATCGGTGGTGACCGCTGGGCGTATGTTTCTCAGCCCGAAGTAGACGGCGCCTCGGGCATCGTCGCCGGCGTCGCCCCGGCGCCGCCAGAGGCGCAGCCCGTCGTGCGCCGCCGGCTCACCGAAGCCGGCATGCAAATCGTGCTGGGACGCGCCGACGAGCTTGGGTTGCTCGACCGTCCGCCAGTTTACGAGGATCCGCAGATCACCGACGTCGGCAGCACCGTCGTGGAGCTCACGAC
>JACDHN010000192.1 GCA_013821025.1 Acidimicrobiia bacterium
GGGCCTGATGGAGCTGGCCGACGTGGCCTATGTCGGCACCGGCGTGCTCGGTTCTGCGCTCGGTATGGACAAGGCGATGGCCAAGCGGGTGCTCGCCTCGGCCGGCATCCCACAGGCCCGCGCCATCGCCTTCGACGAGTTCGAGCGGTCGGCGGCACTCGAGCTCCGAATCGTCGACGAGCTTCGCCTGCCGTGCTTCGTGAAGCCGGCCAACATGGGGTCGTCGGTCGGTGTGTCCAAGGCCCGCTCGCCCGAGGAGCTGACTTCAGCGATCGACCTGGCGCTGTCGTACGACTCGTGGGTGGTCGTGGAGGAGGCCGTCATCGGCCGTGAGATCGAAGTCGGGGTGCTCGGCAACGAGGAACCAGTGGCTTCGGTAGCCGGCGAGATCGTCCCAGGCGACGAGTTCTACAGCTACGAGGACAAGTACGTCACCGATGGCGCCCAACTGCTCGTGCCGGCGCCGCTGTCCGACACAGAGATGGCCGACGTTCGGGAGCTCGCCGTGCAGGTTTTTCGCACGCTGCGCTGCCATGGGCTCGCCCGCGTCGACTTCTTCTACGAAGAAGGCGGGCGAGGTTTTCTTTGCAACGAGGTCAACACGATGCCCGGGTTCACGCCGATCTCGATGTACCCAAAGTTGTGGGCGGCCAGCGGCGTGCCCTACCCCGACCTGATCGACCGTCTGGTCGGCCTCGCCCTCGAACGCCACGCCCACCGTCGCCGCAACACCAAGCACTGAGCGGCGCCGTGACTGGGCCGTTCCCTTCACCCCGCCGGGGTTCCGTCCGACCGGGTCCTGCGATGATCATCGGTGCCGCCGCCATCGGCGTGCTCGCCGTTCTGGCGACATGGCTGCCGTTGTTCTCTGACTCCATCTCCGGCGAGGATCCGGGCGCTCGCCGACAGCGGCGCCGATTCGATCGTCTACGTGGTCGCCGGCGTGGTGGCGATCATCGCCAGCGGTCGGGTGTCGATGTCCGGCTCCGACGACGGTCGGCTTCGACATCCGTATGCCGGATTCGGCATCGTTGCCTCCTTCGCCGTGATCGTCGGTGTCATGCTGCCCCCGCTCGATTCTCCCATCGGCTTCGCGGACCGCAACTTCGATCAGGGCACCTGGTACACACAGACGGCGTACCTGGTGTTCGTCGCCTCTTTGGGACTCGCCGGCGGGGTCGGGTTCGCCCTGCAGACCAGATGGGGGCTCGGTCTCGCCGCCGGCGCGTTCGTACCAACGGCGTGGGTCCTGCTCACGACGATCGGCGAGGACACGCAGGATGCGTTCAACTTCGGCATCGGAACCTTCCACCCGCTCTTCGCCATTGCCATCGTCGGCCAGGCGATCGCGCTCGTGCTCGGCGCGACTGCGCATCGTGCCGCCAAAGGCCGTGGCCGTGCGCCTTGGCGGCCGCCGTCTCCGACGAGCGAGTTCCCTCCGGCGCACTGAGCCCCCGCACGGGGCGTCAGTCCGGTCCGAGTTCTGGCAGACCGGTGACGGCAGGAACACCCTCGTCGCTGTACCGCTGAACAGGCCCACAGAGCCGATGAGCGCACACGCGTACCGGATGAGATCCTCGGACCACTTCCGGTTTGCGTTTTCGATCGACAGCTGACCGATCACACCCGAACGATGCCACCGACACCGCCAACGGGTGACGGGTGACGGGTGACGCTCTTAGGGGCGGAGGGCGGCGGCGAGGTAGCGACGCAGCTCGTCACGGAGGCGGCGCAGGCCCGCTGCCGACGGGATCCAGCCCACGGCGCGCAGCGTCTCGGGCTCGGTGGCGATGCCCGTCAGGGTGGCGTAGGCGAGGGCGGCGATCAGCGCAGGGTCACCCTGGCGAAGCCGTCCCGCCGCCATCTCGGCACGGAGGTACGACGTGGCCCGCTCGATCAACGGCTGGATGCCGGTGGCGAGCGCATCGGCCTGCGCCGTCGGTAACCGGCTGACCTCTCGGATCAATCCGAGTAGCGCCGGCCGGCGAACGGCAGGGCGGAACACGGCGCAGACCACCGCATCGACGCGATCGAGCGGATCGTCCGGCGCCGCCCGGACGGCCGCCTCGATCACGACGGCCAGTTGTTCGGCGGCGATTGCCAGCGCAGCGACCACGAGGTCGTCCTTGGAGGCGAACCAGTACAGCACGGTTTGCTTGCGGACCCCGACCACAGCGGCGATGTCATCGAGGGAGACGCCGTCAACGCCGCGAGTCCCGAACAGGTCGAGCGACGCCTCGAGGATTCGCCGGCGAGTGGACGCCACGTCGCTGCGCTCGCTCATCGGTCCTTGCTAGCACGTCTCTACCATCTGGTAGAGACGTGCTAGACACTTGATGTGATCGCAGAGGCCCTCGCAGGGCGCCGCATCGCCATTACCGGCGCCACCGGCTTCGTCGGCACGGCGCTCGTCGAGCGCCTGCTGCGCTCGGTGCCACGGTGCGAACTAGTGCTGCTGGTCCGAGACGGCAAGCGCTCGCCTGCCGCCCGGCGGACGCAGCGCGAGATCCTTGCCAACGATGCCTTCGATCGCCTGCGCGACGACCTAGCGGACACCAACGAGGACTTCGACGCCATGGCCGAACGTCGGGTCACGACGGTGGCAGGCGATGTGGGCAGGGACGGGCTCGGGCTCTCGGAGGACGATCGCGACGTGTTCACCACATGCGACGTGATCATCCACTCGGCGGCCACTGTGTCGTTCGATTCCCCGCTCGACGGTGCCGTGGAGACGAACCTGCTCGGTCCGACCCGCATCGTGCAGCTGCTCAACGCGGTTGACGCCACGCCGCACGTCGTTGCCGTCTCCACGTGTTACGTGGCGGGCAACCGGCGCGGCAACGCCCCCGAGCAACTCGTCAGCGCCGGCCCGTTCGACATCGGGCTCGATTGGCGCACCGAGGTGGCGGCGGCGCGCCGCATGCGTAGCGACGCCGAGGCGGCCAGCCGGACGTCCGACCGCCTCACCGGGTTTGCCAAGGCGGCGCGCACCGAGCTCGGCGCCGCTGGCGCCCCGGCGCTGTCGGCCAAGACCGAGCAGCTGCGCCAGCGGTGGGTCAAGGACCAGCTCGTCGAAGCCGGGCGGTCACGGGCGTCGAGCGTCGGTTGGCCCGATGCCTACGCGTTCACGAAGGCGCTCGGCGAGCAGGCGCTGACCGACTCGAAGGGCGACGTGCCCGTCAGCATCGTGCGTCCATCGATCATCGAGTCGGCGCTGGCCGAGCCACGCCCTGGCTGGATCCGCGGCTTCCGCATGGCCGAGCCGGTGATCATCTCCTACGCCAGGGGCTTGCTTCGCGAGTTCCCCGGCGTCCCAGAAGGCACGGTCGACGTCATCCCCGTCGACATGGTCGTCGCCGCAATCATCGCCGTGGCGGCGCTCGGTCGCGAGCAGGCGCCGCCCATCGTGCAGGTGGCGTCGGGTGGCGTCAACCCCCTCAAGTACCGGGCGCTGGTCGACAATGTCAGTGGCTGGTTCGGCGAGCATCCGGTGTACGACGCCGAGGGTCAGCCGATCATCGTGCCCGAGTTCAGCTTCCCGGGCAGAGGACGAGTCCAGCGCCAGCTGCGCAGGGCGCAGACGGTGATCACTCGTGCCGAGAAGGTGCTGCAGGCACTTCCGCTGCGAGGCAGGCAGGCCGAGCTCTCGGCGACACTCGAAACCCGCCGCTTGGAGGTCGATCGGGCGGTGCAGTACGTCGAGCTGTACGGGCTCTACACCGAGTGCGAGGCGATCTACCAGGTCGACAATCTGCTCGACATGTGGGAACGGCTCGACGAGGCGGACCGCGGCCGCTTCGATTTCGACCCGCGCCGGATCGACTGGCCCACGTACATCCGCGAGGTCCATCTTCCGTCGATCATCCAGCACGCCAGGGTGAAGACGACAGCGACAAAGACCAGCACCGATCGCGCCAAGCGCCTGCGCCGTCAGGTGCTCGACCCGAAGCGCCAGGTGGCGGCGTTCGACCTGGAGAACACGTTGATCGCCAGCAACGTGGTCGAGAGCTACTCCTGGCTGGCGACACGCCGGCTCAACCGCCCCGAACGGCTCCGCTACGTCGCCAGGACCCTCACCGAGATCCCGACGCTGCTGCTGCTCGACCGGGCCGATCGCACGGACTTTCTGCGCCACTTCTACCGTCGCTACGAGGACGCCCCGGTTGCCCAGATCGACGAGGACGCCAAGGAGCTGCTGACCCAGCTGATCATCACCAAGAGCTTCCCCGACGGCATCCGCCGCGTGCGTCAGCATCGGGCGCTCGGCCATCGCACGGTGTTGATCACGGGTGCCCTCGACTTCGTCGTGGAGGGTCTACGGCCGCTGTTCGACGAGATCTTCGCCGCCGAGATGACGGTGCGCGCCGACGGCACGTACTCGGGTGAGATGGTGACCGTGCCGCCAACCGGTGAGACGAGGGCCCAGATCCTGGCCGACTACTGCGACGCCGAGGGGCTGCGCCTCGACGAGTGCGTCGCCTACGCCGACGCCTCGAGCGATCTGCCGCTGCTCGAAGCGGTCGGCTTTCCTGTCGCCGTGAACCCCGAGACCCGTCTCGCCGCCGTGGCCCGCAAACGAGGCTGGCTCGTGGAGCACTGGGCCAAGGCGAGCGGCGGGCCACGATCGCTGCTGCCGATCGGGGGCCTGCTGGTGGAGCGCGAGCGCAACCGGAGCTTCAGGTGAAGGCCCTGCAAGTGAGGCGCAGCGTCCCACGCCTCGGCCTGGCCAGGGTGGCCTCGGCTGTCAGTTCCGGTGCCGCGGCCCGCGTGGGGCCGCTGCAGCTTCGCGACATCGACCCGCCCGAGATCCCCGGCGACGGCTGGCGGCACGTGCGCACCCGCTTGTCGGGGATCTGCGGCTCGGACCTGTCGCTCGTGGACGGCCACGCATCGCTGTACTTCGACGACTGGGTCAGCTTCCCGTTCGTGCCCGGCCATGAGGTGGTCGGCGAGCTGGACGACGGCACTCGCATCGTCCTGGAGCCCGTTCTTGGGCACGAGGCCAGAGGGTTCCCCGCTCCGTTCGACGGGGCCGCCCCCGCAGACGGCGATGACTACGCGCACCTCGCCACCGGTGCGCTGGAGCCGGGCATCCAGACCGGGTTCTGCCACTCCACGGGAGGTGGCTGGTCAACAGGTTTCGTCGCCCACGACACCCAACTCCACGCTCTACCCGATGACATGGGTGACGAAGCAGCGCTGCTGGTGGAGCCGTTCGCCGGCGGTATCCACGCTGCCCTACAGACGGTGGTCACCCTCGATGGGCGCCAGCGACCGACCGTGGCCGTGCTGGGCAGTGGCACCATGGGCCTCGCCGCCGTCGCAGGGCTGCGCCGTTACCTACCCGGCGTGATGATCGTGGTCGGCGCCCGCTATTCCCACCAGAGCCGGCTGGCCCGTCAGTTCGGCGCAGACGAGGTGGTGGCACCCGGTGAATTGCAGCGAGCCGTGCGCCGGGCAGTCGGCTGCCACATCGTCGGCGACTACCTTTCTGGCGGCGCCGACGCCACGATCGACGCCGTCGGCTCCTCGGAGTCGCTGACCGCCTGCCTGCGCATCACCAGACCGCGTGGCCGGGTGGTGATGATGGGAATGCCGGCAGAGGTGACCGTCGACC
>JACDHN010000029.1 GCA_013821025.1 Acidimicrobiia bacterium
GGCGCCGCCGGCCGTGATCTGAGGCACGAGGCCCTTCGTCTGGGGGAGCAGTTGCTCTGCGTAGAAGCGGGCGGTGTGCAGCTTCATGTCGCAGAACGACGCGTCGCCACCCTCCGACTTCCACTCGCGTGCGGCCAGCGCCCCACGGGCCAGCATCCACCCGCCGACGGTGACGCCCATCAGGCGCAGGTACGGCGAGGCGCCGGCCAGCACCTCCAGCGGCTTGCCGGCATTCGAGAAGATCCACCGCGTCGCCGAGTCGAGGTCGTCGATCGCTCCGGACAGCCCGGCACGGATGGTCGCCAACTCATCCCCAGCGGCATCGAGTTCCTTGTCGAGCTCGCGCATCCTGGCGATGAAGTCGGTCATTGCCCCGCCGCCGCGCATCGGCACCTTGCGGCCAACGAGGTCCATCGCCTGGATGCCGTTCGTTCCCTCGTAGATCGGGGCGATGCGCGAATCACGCAGCAGCTGGGCGACACCAGTCTCCTCCACGTAGCCCATCCCGCCGTACACCTGCACAGCGAGCGAGGCGACCTCCACCCCGAGGTCCGTCGACCAGCTCTTGGCCACCGGCGTCAGCAGGTCGACCAGCTCCTGGGCGGCGGCGCGGGCCTCGGCGTCGTCGGCGTGGCGGGCGAGGTCGTAGGCAGCAACGGCCTCGTACAGCAGGCCACGCATGGCCTCGGTGTAGGCCCGCATCGTCCACAGCATGCGGCGCACATCGGGATGCTCGACGATGGCCACGCTCCTGCCGCGCTCGCCGCCTGGCACCTGGCCCTGCGTGCGCTCGTTGGCGTAGCGGACCGTCGCCTGGGTAGCCCGCTCGGCGATGCCGAGGCCCTGCACACCCACCGACAGCCGAGCCATGTTCATCATCACGAACATCACCCTCATGCCGTCGAGCTCGTTGCCGAGCAGCCAGCCGGTGGCGCCACCACCGTCGCCGTACGACATCACGCACGTCGGGCTGGCGTGGATGCCCATCTTGTGCTCCAACGAGACGCAGCTCAGGTCGTTGTGATCACCGAGCGAACCGTCCGCGTTCACGAGGTACTTCGGGACGAGGAAGCACGAGATGCCCTTCGTGCCGGGCGGCGCGTCGGGCGTGCGAGCCAGCACCAGGTGCACGATGTTGTCGGTCATCTCGTGCTCGCCGTAGGTGATGAAGATCTTGTTGCCAGTGATGCGCCACGACCCGTCGCCGTTCGGCACCGCCTTCGTGCGAAGGGCGCCGACGTCGGACCCTGCCTCCGGCTCGGTGAGATTCATGGTGCCCGTCCACTCGCCGGTCACGAGCTTCGACAGATACTGCTCCGTCAGCTCGGCGTCGGCCACCTCCTCGAGGGCGTGGATAGCGCCCTGGGTGAGCAACGGGCACAGCGAGAAGCTCATGTTGCAGGCGACCATCATCTCCTGCAGCACGATGCCGATCAGGTCGGGGAACCCTCCGCCGCCGAACTCCGTGTCGAACGGCAGCGCGCCCCAGCCGGCGTCGACGAACTTGCGGTAGGCCTCGGCCCACCCATCGGGTGTCACGACCTTGCCGTCGACCAACCTCGTGCCCTGCCGGTCGCCGATCGTGTTCAGCGGTCCGAAGACCTCGGTGATGAAGCGGGCGGCCTCTGCGATGGCCCCGTGCACGGTGTCGGCGTCGAGGCCTTCGAAGCGCGAGGCAGACAGCAGATGGTCGAGCCCGACGACCCGATCGAGCGTGAAACGGATTTCGTCCAGCGGGGCGACGTAGGGTTCCATGGCGCCAGCGTACGGGTCGGTGTCGCCGTCAGGGCCCGCCCAGGTGGGCGAGGGCGACGGCGCTGTAGACGGCGATGCCGTCCTGCATGGCCGATTCCTCGAAGTACACCCGGTTGGAGTGGTTCGGTGCCGCCGTGGCCAGGTTCTCGGAGTGCGGCGTGGCACCGAGGAACATCATCGTCCCCGGAACGTCGTGCAGCACGTAGGAAAAGTCCTCGGCACCCATCACGGGGTTTGGCAGTGTGATGACACGGTCGGCGCCGACCACCTCGGTGGCGGTGCTGGCGGAGAATGCGGCGAAGTCATCGTCGTTCACGGTGACCGGGTAGCCGGGCTCCACCTCGGTTGTGGCCGAGACGCCGTGGGCCGAGGCGATGCCGTCGACGACGCGCCGGATGCCGTCGTGGACCTTCGTGCGAGTTGCTTCGCTCACGGCCCGGATGGTGCCCTCGATCTCGGCTGATTCTGGGATGACGTTGTTCGTCGTGCCGGCGGCGATCCGAGCGACGGTCACGACGGACGGGTCGAACACGTCGATCGAGCGGGTGATCATCGTCTGCAGAGCCTGCACGATCTCGCAGGCGACGGGGATCGGGTCGACGGCCCGGTGCGGTTCGCTGGCGTGGCCGCCCTTGCCGGTGATCGTGATCTGCAGCCGATCGGCCGACGCCATGACGGGACCCGGCCGCGTGGCGACGAAACCGGTGGGCAGTGCCGACGTGATGTGCATGGCGAAGGCGGCGTCCACGGGTGATGCCGTCCCGTCGGCGAGGTCGGGCACGGCCAACAGACCCTCATCGAGCATGAAGCGCGCCCCGTGGTGTCCCTCCTCTCCGGGCTGGAACATGAACAGCACGCGCCCGGCCAGCTCTCCACGGCGGTCGGTCAACACCCGAGCGACGCTGACGAGCATCGCCGTGTGCGTGTCGTGGCCGCAGGCGTGCATCGATTCCTCGTCGCGGGACGAGAACTCGAGCCCGGTGTCCTCGTGTAACGGCAGTGCGTCCATGTCGGCGCGCAGCAGGATCGTCGGTCCGGGTCGGTCGCCGGTCAACAGCGCCGTGAAGCCGCTCGTCGTGTCGTGCAGCGTGACGTCGAGCGGCAGCCCTTCGAGAGCCTCGAGCACCGTTTCCCGGGTGGCAGGCAGCTCGTTGCCCTGCTCGGGATGCCGGTGCAACGTTCGGCGCAAGCCCACTGCCTCGTCGAAGTGATCCCTCGCCTGCTCACGAACGGTCGTGTCGGACATGGGCCGAGGTTACGCCGTTCATGATTCGTGGTTTCCGGAAAGGGATCGTGGCGACACCCATGGATGGTGCGGGGCCCACCGGCCACGATGTGAGAGAGAGGACACCACCATGTCGATGTACGGCGCCAACCCCGAGCAGCTCTCGGCGCTCGGTGACACGCTGATCAACCAGGTCGATTCGGTCAACAGCATCGTGAGCTCGGTGAACGGCGTGCTGAACAACACGATGTGGCAGGGCCCGGCCAAAGAACGGCTGGCCGACCTGTGGACGAACGAGTTCCAGCAGACGTTCAAGAGCGTGAACGAGTCGTTCACGAACGCCGGCAAGGACTGCAGAGCCCGCGCCGACGAGCTGCGCCGGGTCATGGGTGTCGCTGGCTGACGGAGACGGACGCGGTGGCACCGTGTCGGTCTGCCTGGACGAGACGGCCCAGGTAGACGTGGGAGCGGGCCGGCGGCAGCGGCGGTGGTTGCGGTCATCCATCGATGGGTAAACCTTCGGCGTGCCCGAAGCCCCCACGGCGGAACCGTTGGATGACCTCACCGGCGCCGCCGGCCCGGCGCGCGACGGCCCGCTGGTGGCGGTGCTCGGCGCCACCGGATACATCGGAGGACGGTTGGTGCCTCGGCTGCTGGCCGACGGACGGCGCGTCAGGGTCGTGGTCAGGTCGCCGGAGAAGGTCGTAGGACGGCCGTGGGCCGGCCGGGTGGAGACGAGGGTCGGCGACGTGCTCGAGCCCGACTCGCTGCACGGCGTGTTCAACGGCGTCGACGTGGTCGTCCATCTCGTACACGGCATGACCGACGGCGACGATTTCGAGCGCACCGAGGCCGAGGCGGCTCGGGCTGTGCGCGATGCGGCGGCGGATGCCGGGGTCGACCAGATCGTCTACCTCGGTGGTCTCGGCTCTGGCAAGTTGTCGGCGCACCTGCGTAGCCGCCAACACGTTGGTGAGGTGTTCTCCGATGGTCCGGTCCCGGTCACCGAGCTGCGCGCCGGGGTGATCATCGGCTCTGGCAGCGCCAGCTTCGAGATGTTGCGCGGGCTGGTAGAGCGGCTGCCGGCCATGGTGACCCCGCGGTGGGCGTTCGACACCAGGGTGCAACCGTCAGCGATCGTCGATGTGATCAGCGATCTCGCCGGAGTGATCGGCAACGAGGCAGCATACGGCGAGGTGCTCGATGTCGGCGGGCCGGACGTGATGACCTACCGCCAACTGATGGGCCGTTTCTCCCGCATGGCGGGATTGCGGGATCGCCTGGTCATCAAGGTGCCGGTGCTGACGCCGAGTTTGTCGTCGCACTGGGTCAACCTGGTCACCCCGATCCCCCGGAGCCTGGCCAGGGCGTTGATCGACTCGCTCACGGTCGATGTGCTGGTGCGCAAGGAGCACTCGATCGATCGGCTGCTGCCGCGCCGCCGACTCGGTGTCGACGAGGCGCTGTGCGATGCCCTGGAGGAGGTCCGCGATCAGGAGCCAGAATCGTGGTGGACCGACGCCGGGCTTGCCAGCAACCCGGCCCAGCCGTGGTCGTACGATCCCGACTGGGCGGGCCCCACCCTGTACGAGGACGAACGCGCGGCGACGACCACGGCCCGGCCTGCGGATGTGTACGACGTGTTGGAAAGGCTCGGCGGTCGCACAGGATGGTTGAGCCCGAAGTGGTTGTGGAACATCCGCGGCCTGGCCGACAAGTTGGTCGGTGGTGTCGGTTCCAGCAGGGGCCGTCGCCACGCCAGCCGGCTACGAGTGGGTGATGCCGTCGACTTCTGGCGCGTCGAGCAGGCTGATCCGCCGCACGCCCTGCGGCTACGAGCCGAGATGAAGATGCCCGGGCGAGCCTGGCTGGAGTGGTCCATCGATGAAGCAGACGAGGACTCCGATGCCGGCGAACCTGGCGAGACGATCGTGCGGCAACGGGCGATCTACCATCCTGCTGGGGCTTGGGGCCGGCTGTACTGGTGGGCAGTCTGGCCCTTCCACTTCCTGATCTTTCCCAGGATCATGCGCCGGGTACTGGAACAGGCCGAACGGCCCCGTGTGAGCGACTACTCGGTTCGGTGATCGAGGTCGAGATGGTTGGCGTCGCCGAGGGCGCGTAGCGACCAGATGGCGGCCCCCGCCAGCTCCACGGTGGAGAGCACGGCAACCGAGGCATGCCCCATGTTGAACCGCTCCCATTCCCACGGCTCGGGGTCGCAACCGAGCAGGAAGCTGACCAGCGTGCTGTTCGTGCCGCCGTGGGCGACGGCGACCCATCGCTCCGGAGCGTCGTCGGGCACCGACCACAACCCGTCGGCATCGAGCCGCCGCACGCCGGCCTCGGCAAGTGCCTCGACGGCTCCCTGCGTGACGCGCTTGTGGAAATCGCGGATCGTCTCGCTGCCCTCGAAACCTTCCCACCAGTCGGCCCGCGAGGCCGTGCGCTGGCGGGCGAACGCCTCGCGGGCAACCTCGACTGGTTGCCCCTCCCACGACTCGGGAAGCTGGAACTCGAGCAGCCACGGCACCACCTCTGCATCGATGCCTGTGGCCTCGGCGATCGGCTCCGAAGTGGCGACGGCGCGAACGGCTGGCGACACCAACAGCCGGTCGATCGGGCCGGACGCCGGCTCCTGGCTGCTGTCGGCCAGCCGGTCGGCCACGGCCTGCGCCTGTTTGCCTCCGCGCTTGGTCAGGACCGGATCGTTGACGTTCAATCCGTCGCGCACCCACTGCGGTTCACCGTGGCGAACGAGGATCAACTCCATGGTTCGGAACGTATCGGCGCCCGGCGACGATCAACGTGACCGTTTCACAAGTCCCACGATGCTGCCGGCTACGGCGAGCGCCGCCCCGCCGAGCACGATCGGCAGGCCGATCCCGGCCTCGGCCCCGAAGAAGTCCTTGAGATCCTGGACGTCACCGAAGTCGATGATGCCGGCCATCAGGGCGAAGGCGGCGACGACGAGCGTGGCGATCACGACGCCCAGGATCCGCTTCCACACGAGCGTGATGATCCCGAGCACGCCGATGATCACGGCGAGCCCGACGAACACCGGACCGTCCCTCGTCTCGCCGGCGATCTCGTCCATTCCGGATGTCGACTGATCGCCGATCGTGAACCACGGCAGGAAGGAGCCCACGATCAGCAGGGCGGCTCCGGCGATCATCAACCAGGCGGCCAGGGGCACGGCGCGGCGCTGGGTGGGTGCCGGTGGAGTCGCCTGCCAACTACTGGGCGGCACCGGCGTCGATCCCGCGCCCGCCCCCCACGACGGTGGCGGAGGAGGAGGAGGAGAACCGGGTGGCGGCGGAGGGACCGATGACATGGGCGAGATGGTAGACCGGCCGGCATGGACGCCCGGGTCGACTATGACGAGTTCGGCTACTTGCACGAGAACGCCGCCGAGTTCGGCCTGGCGTACGACGGGCCACCACTCGTCCGCCGTGAGTCTGTGGAGGTGGCGCCGGGCCGACGATTGAGCGCGCTCGTGTGGGGCGATGCTCCACCCGACGTGGTGCTGATCCACGGCGGCGCCCAGAACGCCCACACGTGGGACACCGTGGCCCTAGCGCTCGGACGGCCGCTGGTGGCCGTCGATCTGCCTGGCCACGGTCACTCCGACGCTGCCCGCTCCGAGCGAGAAGGACTGTCGGCGCCCGAGCGTCACGCCCTCGACATCGCCGTGGCCGTAGAGCTGCTGGCACCCGAGGCGCAGGCCGTGGTCGGGATGTCGCTCGGCGGGTTGACGTCGATCGTCCTGGCCGGCCAGGCTCCCGAGCTCGTGCGGTCGCTCGTGCTCGTCGATGTCACGCCTGGCGTGACCGGTGACAAGGCCAAAGAGATCCTCGACTTCGTCAACGGACCGGCCAGGTTCGCCAGCTTCGAGGAACTGCTCGCCCGCACGATCGAGTTCAATCCCACGCGTACGGAATCGTCGTTGCGGCGAGGCATCTTGCACAACGCCATGCAGGAGGACGACGGTTCATGGGTGTGGCGGTACCGGCGCCACGACGCCGAGGCGCCGTTCGAGATGGCCCGTGATGCCGACGCCGGCAAGAGTCAGCCGATCGTGCCCCCCCACCTGTGGGAGACTTTCGGCGCACTCGAGGTTCCGGTGATGCTCGTGCGCGGGATGCGTCAGCAATCGGTCGTGGACGACGCCGACGAGGCCGAGCTGCGCCGGCGCCTGCCCGGCGCCCGCATCGAGCACGTCGCCGAGGCCGGCCACAGCGTGCAGGGCGACGCCCCACTCGAGTTGGCCGCCCTGCTCGACGACTTCATCGCCTGACGCTCCCGTTGACGGGCATCTGTGAGCGGGCAGCACCGATGTCGGTGTCGAGCGCTGACAATCCCATTCGGGAGCCGGGAAGTGTGAGTCCACCGGTCGATGTCGCCGTCCAGCGCTCACAATTGTCCGATGCCCCCGGACCCATCACCAGTCGGCTCCCTGACGGTCGCTCGCCTGGTCGGCGTGCGCCGTCAACGGTTGATCATGCTGCCGATCGTTCGAGCACGTGGACGCCGCACGCCGAGCCGAGGCCGATGACATGGGCCAGACCGACCTTGGCACCCTCGATCTGGCGGTCGCCGGCTTCGCCGCGCAGGTGGTGGCAGACCTCCCACACGTTGGCGATGCCGGTGGCCGATATGGGGTGGCCCTTCGACTGCAGGCCGCCAGACACGTTGACGGGCGTGGTGCCGTCGCGCCACGGAGCGCCCGACTCGAAGAAGTCGACGGCACCGCCCTCGTCGCACAGCATCAGGTTGTCGTAATGCACCAGTTCCGCGGTGGCGAAGCAATCGTGCAGTTCCACGAGATCGAGGTCGGTGGGACCGATCCCCGCCTGCTCGTAGGCGATGCGAGCGGCGTTGCGGGTGAGCGTGTTCACGTTCGGAAGTACCTGGCATGCCTCCTCGTACGGATCGGTGGTGAGCACCGACGCCGAGACCTTGATCGCTCGTCGCTGTTGCTCGCCCGATAGCCGGGCCAGCGTGGCCCCGTTCGTCACCACGGCGGCGGCGGCCCCGTCACAGTTGGCCGAGCACATCGGTCGGGTGTTGGGGTACGAGATCATCATGTCGCCCATGATCTCCTCCAGCGTGAACTGCTTCTGATAGGCGGCGAGCGGGTTCAGCGTGGAGTGGGCATGGTTCTTCTCGCTAATGCGAGCGAACAGCTCGAAGGTCGTGCCGCCGTAACGGTGCCCGTACTCCATGCCGATCTGGGCGAACACGCCGGGCATGGTGTTCGTGCCGATCCGCCCGTCGGTCGAGGCCACGGCGCCGAAGCGGCCGGACGGCTCCCACGTGTCGCCGTCCGCCTTGGCAACGCCACCGCCGCCGAGCAGCCCGGCGCCCGACAGTTTTTCTACGCCGACGGCGAGGCCCATGTCGACCTCGCCAGACTTCACTGCCATGATCGCCGTGCGCAGCGCCGTGGCGCCAGTGGCGCAGGCGTTGGCCACGTTGTAGACGGGGACGCCGGTCTGGCCGACCTGCTTCTGCAGCTGCTGGCCGATGCCGGCAGTGGCATTCATCAGGTTGCCGGCAGCGATCACGCCGATGTCCTTCATCGTCACCCCGCCATCTGCCAAGGCGCCGAGCACTGCCTCGGATGCCAGGTCGACGACGTCGCGGTCTGGGTGTTTGCCAAACTTGGTCATTCGGATCCCGAGGATCCAGATGTCATCACTGGTACTCATGGCTGTTCACTCACTTCCTGCGTCCGTTGACGTGCTGGTGTGGTGGTCGGCGGGCTCGAAGCCGAATGCGATCGCCTCTGTGCCGTCCCTGTCGGTGCCGATCGGGAACGTGGTCAGCCGCACTGGCATGCCCACGCGCACGTGGTCTGGGTCGGGGTCGGTGTTCACGACGTTGCCGCGCACGCTCGTTCCGTCGCAGTCGACGACACCGGCCACGAAGGGCACCGGGATGCCTGGGGCGGCAAAGCTGACGATTGTGAACGTGCGCAACTCGCCCTCGCTGGCCACCCGTACCCTCGTGAACTCCGTTCCCGAGCACGAAGCGCAGGCATTGCGCCGGTCGAAGAAGCGGGCCCCGCACGACGTGCACTCGTTGGCCACGAGGTAGGGGTCACCGTCGTCGATCACGAGGTATTCGACGAGCGGCACCCGGGCGCTGGTCGCGGTCTGGCTCATGTCGTTCTCCGTCGGTTCGTCGGCACGAGTCGGACCGTAGCGACAGCTGCCCGGAATGAGCGAGCGCAGCGAGTGAGTGGCTCGAGCATGAGCGGGTCGGCGTGTGGGTATGGTGGCGCCCCCGCGACGAGAGCGGGTTGAGGAACCAATGGCTGCTGATCGGATCGGGCCCGGCGGGGCCGATCGCCCGCATCGGGTGATCGTGGCGTTGGGGTCGAACCTCGGCGACCGCCAGTCGTTCCTACGTCTCGCCGTGTCCGAGATCGGTGTTGTCACCGCCGCGTGCCAGATGTTCGACACACAGCCGGTGCATCGAAGCGGAGGCGCCCGCGAGAATGGGTGATCGCTCACAGCTGATCGAAGGATCGAGACGGTGGCCAGAACGAACGTGCTGTTGATCGCCGACACCCACCTCGGCCAGGGTCAAGCCGGCCGGCTGCTGGGACGGATCGCCGAGCAGCTGACGATGGCGGAGATGATTCTGCATGCCGGTGACGTGACCGACGCGTCGATCCTTGATGCTCTGGCGATGCACGTGCCCGACAAGCGCGTCTACGCCGTGAAGGGCAACAACGACCACGGCCTGGAGCTCCCCGAGCGCTTGAGCTTCAACGTGGACGGGTGCGCCGTCGCGATGATTCACGACAGCGGTGCAGCAGTCGGTCGAACCACCCGTCTGCGGCGTTGGTTCCCCGCCGCCGACGTCGTCGTGTTCGGGCACTCCCACCTGCCATGGCACGAGATCGACGTCCGTGACTCGGACGGCCACGTGCAACATCACGTCAACCCCGGCTCGGCCACGGCCCGCCGGCGGGCCCCGAGGTGCAC
This sequence comes from Acidimicrobiia bacterium, assembly GCA_013821025.1. GTDB lineage: Bacteria > Actinomycetota > Acidimicrobiia > Acidimicrobiales > Ilumatobacteraceae > JACDHN01. The sequence continues at coordinate 9,976 of JACDHN010000029.1, forward strand.
CGTGGCCCACCTCGTCATCGACGACGGTGTGGTGGCCGCGGTGCATCACGTGCCCCTCGGCATCCAGTGACCCGCCCGTTAGCCTCGCGTCGGTGAGCGTCGATGCCCCGCCGGTGTTCGTGTTCGACCGCTCCGATTTCCGTGAGCTGCGGGGCCTGTACGAGCCATGGCAGGCGGCACAGGCGCCGGCGCCAGCGCTGGTAGTTCTCAATGAGGCTCTCGCTGCGGAACTCGGTGTCGATGCGGATGCGCTGAGAGCCCCCGACGGTGTCGCCATCCTTGCCGGCAACGCCACACCGGAGGGAACGACGCCGGTGGCGCAGGCCTACGCCGGCCACCAGTTCGGTATGTTCCAGCCACGCCTGGGCGACGGCCGGGCGCTGCTGCTCGGCGAGGTACTCGACGTCAACGGCCGCCGTCGCGACCTGCACCTGAAGGGTTCTGGTCGCACGCCGTTCGCTCGAGGCGGCGACGGGAAGGCCGCCGTCGGCCCGATGCTGCGCGAGTACGTGATCGGCGAGGCGATGCATGCGCTCGGCATCCCCACAACCCGGGCGCTCGCTGTGGTAGTGACCGGAGATCACGTCGCGCGTGACACGTTGCTGCCCGGCGCGGTGCTCACCCGTGTCGCGGCGAGCCATCTTCGGGTTGGCACGTTCCAGTTCGCAGCCACGCATGACGACCCGACGCTGGTACGGCGCCTGGCGGACCATGCGATCGCCCGCCATCATCCCCACGCCGTCGAGGCAAAGAACCGGTACCTTGCGTTCTTCGAGGGTGTCGTGGACGCCCAGGCGTCGCTGGTGGCTCGATGGATGCTCGTCGGCTTCATCCACGGCGTCATGAACACCGACAACATGACGATCTCTGGCGAGACCATTGACTATGGCCCTTGCGCGTTCATGGATACCTTCGATCCGGCCACAGTTTTCAGTTCCATCGATCACGGCGGCCGCTACGCCTACGGCAACCAGCCGCAGATCGCGCAGTGGAACCTGGCGCGGTTGGCCGAGACGTTGCTGCCCCTGTTCGACGTCGAGATGGAGTCGGCCGTCGCAGCGGCCACCGTCGTGCTGCAGTCGTTCCCCGATCGCTATCAGCGGTACTGGAGCGACGGGATGCGTGAAAAGTTGGGTCTCGGCGCTGACCGGCCAGGCGCCGGGAGGCTGATCGAGGATCTGTTGGCGCTGTTGCAGGCACAGACGGTCGACTTCACTTCCTGCTTCAGGGCGCTGTCGTCAGCGGTGCTCGGAGATACGACACCCGCTCGATCACTCTTCACCGAACCGTCTGCCTTCGACGCGTGGTCGACCCGTTGGCGGGCACAGCAGTCGTCCCAGACCCGCCACCCCCGGGCGATCGCCGAAGCGATGGACCAGGTGAACCCCGTCTACATCCCGCGCAACCACCAGGTGGAAGAAGCGCTGGCCGCGGCCAGCGAGGGCGACCTGGGACCGTTCCATCGGTTGCTCGACGTGCTCGTGCAACCGTTCGAGGAACGGCCCGGTCTGGAGTCATATGCCGCGCCGGCTCCGTCTACCTTCGGACCGTACCGCACGTTCTGCGGTACCTGAACGAGACCTCTCGCCCACCCAGTCGGTTGACACGATTCGCCCGGCGAACAAGGCGGTCCACAACGAGTGGACGTCGGACACGGTGGTGTAGATCCCGCCGTCGCCGTCGCCGTCGCCGTCGCCAAGGCCGTCGCCGTTGCCGCGTACCGGAAGCTGGACACGTTGGTCCTCGACACGCCATCGACAGGAACTTGCATGGCCGGCTTGGCTTCCTGCATGGCGCGCTCGGAGCCGGAATGGGCGATTGGCCGCATTTATCCTGCTGAGATGAACACGGCGAGCCGGTTGCGCGTCGGCGTTCAGCTCCCGGAGGTCGAGCGTCCGGTGCCCTGGCCGGAGTATGTCGACATGGCTCGTGCTGCCGAAGAGGTCGGCTTCGACTCGATCTGGGTCGGAGACCACCTTCTGTATCGCGACGATGGTCGCCATGAACGCGGCCCTTGGGACGCTTGGAGCCTTCTCGGCGCCCTGGCCGCCGTGACCGATCATGTCCGATTGGGTCCGCTGGTGGCGTGTGCGGGGTTCTGCCCGGCCGGTCTGCTTGCCAGGAAGGCGGCTGCGATTCAAGAGATCAGCGGCGGCAGACTCGTGCTTGGACTCGGTGCTGGTTGGAACGAGACCGAGTTCCGTGCCTTCGGCGTGCACTTCGACCACCGCGCCTCCCGCTTCATCGAGTCCTTCGAGATCATCCGCCGCCTGCTCGCCGGGGAGCGTGTGACGTTCGAGGGACGGTTCGAGCGCGTTCGCGACGCGGTGCTCCTCCCCCGACCCGTTACGCCACCTCCGCTGATGGTCGGTTCCACAGGAGAACGTGTCTTGCGAGCAGCGCTGGCCCACGCCGACGCCTGGAACATCTGGTACGACTGGTATGGCAACACTCCAGAGGGATTCGCTAGGGAGAACGAGCGGGTCAGTCAGCTCATCAGAGATGCCGGACGCGAACCTTCCGACGTCGTTCGCACAGCCACGGTGTTCGTCACCCTCGAAGGCGGCAGGCAAGATCGACCGCACACCGATGACGTACCTGCGCTCACAGGATCCCCCAGCAACATCGCCAGCGGACTTGCAGCACTCGCGGCGGCCGGCCTCCAAGAAGCGATCCTGGTCGTGAGTCCGATCACAGAGCGCACGATCCGAACGCTGGGCGACACGGTCAAGGCGCTCAGACGCTGACACACCACACAGATCGCGCCGCTCGTCCTTGCGCGGCGCGATCTGGGTATGCGACTGACGATCCATGGCGGAAGCCTCCCGGGGCGGCACTTCATGTCTGAAGGCGTACCCCTCGAGAACGTGCACGTCGCGGTGCAAGTGGGCGGGACGTTCTGTGCGGCCTTGACCGACGCATCTCTTGCACCGGCACAGGGGCGGGCTCTCCGAGTCGACAATGCGTCCAGCGGCCCGCACGCCCGGTACCGCGGTGTTACCGGATGGGCGATCGATGCGGCGATGCACGAGTCACGCAACGTTGTCTCTGCGGTGCCCGTA
>JACDHN010000193.1 GCA_013821025.1 Acidimicrobiia bacterium
AACGAGATCAGCACCTCGGCGCCTCGGTTCGCAACAAGCGCTTCGCCTGGTATCTCGATGATCACCACGGCGACGGTATCGTCGCCGCCACCTGCAAAGCACCTGCCGGCGTCAACGAAACCATGCCCACCCAGGCCCTCCCGAGTTTCTCGGCGGCGTCGATGGTCGTGCCACAGCCGCAGAACGGGTCGAGGACGACGTCGCCTTCGTTCGAGCTCGTGGCGATGACCCGCTCCAACAGGGCCATTTTCGGAGGGTCTCCTTTCTACGGTGAGCTCGCCTGGCGCAGCCGCTGGGCGAGGAACGATGCCCGCATCAACTCCGTGCGGGGTGCCGCATCGTCGAGGACGATGCCCTCGATCTCGACCATCACGTCGAGGAAGTTCATGGTCGTGCCGCCGCTGAGCGGCACGACGGCCTCGTGGGAGACCGCGCCCGAGGCGAAGTGCAACCACCCGGCCAGGAGGTCAGCGGTGGCCACGGCACGCTTGTCGTTCCCCGACGGCGAGAGCACGGCGTCGGCGTCGGCCGCCGTGGCCAGAATGGTGTGCTCGGAGAACACCCCGGATACGAAGTTCACGATATCGAGGTAGCCCTCGAGGCTTGCGGCATCGACCTGCGGGTTGCCGTCACCGGAGTACTGGTGTTTCCAGTAACCGTTGCCGAAAGTGCCGTCGGCGTCACCCACCACCACCTTTGCCGCGTCGTCCCCGTCGCTGCCGCCATCGTCGTCGGTGACGGTGACGGTGACGGTGACGCCGATCGTCGCCACGCCCGGCGTGGCGAAGATGACGGTGGTCCCGTCACTGGCGAGGAAGGGGAAGATCCCGAGAGGGCTCGGGAACGGGTCGGGCCCCACTCCGTCGTTGAAGGAGGTGGTGGTGGTGGTCTGGCCCGAGGCCCACGCGAAGGTCAGGTCGTCGGAGCCGGGATCGGTGGCCGAGGCGGCGTGGTCCTGAGGCGTGTCGATCCGCCCGACGAAGGCGTCGCCGCCGGGGAACGAGACGGTGCCGGTGGGGTCGAGCGTGACGTCGGGCTCGAGGTTCGCCACCGCCACCGACACCGTGTCGGATCCGGACCCGCCGTCGTCGTCGGTGATGGTCACCGTCACCGTGAACGTGCCGTTGTCGCCGTACGCGTGGGAGGCGACCAGGTCGCCGGACCCGGCACCCTGGTCCAGGGCCGTCGGGTCGGGCCGTCCCGTCGCCCCAGTCGATCGCTGCCGTATGGGTGTCGAGGATCCCGGGATCGGTGAAGGTGGCCGTAACCGTCGCCGTACTGCCCTCGTCGATGGCGTCGCCCACTGCCGACACGCTCGGGTCCACGTTCTCCACGGTGACGGTGGTCGTGTCGCTGGCCGACAGCCCTCCCGGGTCGGTCACGGTCAGGGTGAGATCGTCCACGGTGTCGTCGACACCGGAGTACACCGGCGTGGGCGACGTGGCGTCGTCAAGGTTGGCCGTCGGAGTCCAGGAGTAGCTCAGCGTGTCGCCGTCGGGGTCGGTGGACCCGGTGCCGTCCAGCACGACCGTGTCCTCTTCGGCCACGACGTAGGGCCCGCCGGCATCGGCGACCGGGGGCCGGTTGACCGCCTCCCGGGCTTCCTGTTTGATCTGCTCCGACAGCTCGAAGGTGAGCTCCTCGTGGGGCAGTGGGCCGGGTGATCCGGCATCGGGCGACATGGCCGCCCGGTACTTGATGTTCTGCCAGTCGTCGAAGCCGGTCAGGGCGTTCGGCTGAGAGAAGCCCACGGCCCGGTCCTGCTCGTCGTCGCCGGCTGACGCCGTGTTGCAGGTGCGGTCGGGTCCCGTGGTGACGGCGCCGCCCTGGACCACGTCGTCTCCCCCCGGGGCGGTGTCGAGCACGTCGTCGTCGCCGTCGGTGACGCAGACCCGGTCGCCGTTGATGTCTACGTTGACGCCGCTTTCGAAGGGCGGCAGGCCGCTGCTGTCCCAGTCCCAATCCAGCCCCAGGCGGCCATCGCCGGCCCGGGTGGTGCGGCCCGGGTCGACCCAGTAGATCGCCGCGTTTCCGTCACTGACCCCGTTCGTCTCGTTCAGGTTGGTCTCGTCGAGGTCGGGAAGGGCCGATCCCGAGTAGCCGATGGTCGAATTGTCCACCAGCAGGTCGGGGTCGAAGCCGGTGGCGCCCCAGGCATCCCAGTCAGGAGTTTCGCGCCCGTGGTCGGTTCTCTTCGCGTGCGTCGGACTCCTAGCGAGCACCGTCGTCACCGCTGCGCCCGCCGCTGCCGTCGACATGGTCGACGTGACGGTGACGATCATCAAGTTCGAAGTCCTCGACGACCCGGACCCGGCGCCGTTCCAAGGTGACGGCGACTTCTTCGGTCGCGTCCGAATCGGCTCCAACCCGTTCCAGGACAACGAGTCCGACCAGATCGAGTCCAACGGCGCCTTTTTGCCGTACTGGACCTTCACCAACACCGTGGACCGCGACGCCATGCCGTCCACGACCGTGACCATCCAGATCCTCGACGACGACACCGGCTTGGCGGCGCCTGACGACCTCATCGACCTCGACCCCATCGACAACGACCTCGACCTGGCCCTGTCGCTCGATCTCGACACGGGGTTCTGGACCGGCGACGTCCCGCAGAACACCGGCTTCAGCGAGGGGGATGGCGACACCGAGCACGCCGGCGTCTTCGAAGGCGGCGAGCGAGGTCGGATCTGGTTCGACATCTCGCTCAGCTCCACCGGCGACATCGACGGCGACGGCATCCCCGACGGTGTCGAGCGCTTCGGCATCCGCGACGCCGGAGGCAACGTCACCACCGACATGGCCGCGTTGGGCGCCGATCCCTGCCGATCGACCGTCGCCATCGAGATCGACCACCTCGTCGCCCCCGACCACGATCACCGACCGGACCCGGCGGCATTGCAAGAGGCCGTCGACGCCTTTGGCGACGCACCGGTGGCAGCGGTGACCGACTGCCCCTACGCCGGCTTTCCGGCCGAGCCGTCCGGCGTGAACCTGGTGATCGATGACGACGACGCCATCGACGTCACCGCCGCCGTCGACGAAGCCGACTTCGGCATCGCCCAGCTCGACGCCCAGCGGGAGTCCGACTTCGACCCCGACCGGGAGCCCTACTTCTTCTACAACGTCTGGGCCCACACCATCGACGGCTCCTCGAGCTCAGGCGTGTGCTGCTCGACGAAGAAGGGCTTCATGGTGACGCTCGGGAACTGGAGCGGGCAGAACGGCACGGTCCGCGACCAGTCGGGAACGCTCATCCACGAGCTCGGCCACACCCTCGGATTGGGCCACGGCGGTGGCGACGGCGTGAACTTCAAGCCCAACTACCTGAGCGTCATGAACTATCGCTACCAGACCATAGGCATCCCGGAGATGCCTGAACCCCATCCGTTCCCCTCCCTGATTGCCGCAGCGTCGCTTCCACGCGCGAGACTGTCTGATCTTGCACCGGTCTCTTTGTCATGTCAAGCACCTTTTGTCCGTATGAGCGCCTCCCCCGGGCTGGCCGTTCGACGGAGGGTGGCGGTGGCGGGTCTGGGCGTGGCGATGGCGCTCGTCGGCGCGTGCGACGACGTTGGCTCCGACCCGCCCGACCCGGCTCCCTCTGACGGAGCGTCTGACGGGGGGCGGGAGCGTCCGCCCTCGCCGCTGCCCGAGGCGATCGCACCGCGCGTCCAGCTCTTGCACGTCGAATGCCGGGCTGGCGACCTCGACGCCTGCCGGGAGCTTGCCGTCATCGCTCCATCCGGGTCGGTCGAGCAGCGCTTCGGCGCCACGTGCGGGAATCGGGAGGCTGCGGACGCCTGCGGGCGGCTGTGACCTCCCATCTGGCACCGGCGTGGGCATTCGTCAAGGCCCAGGCGGCGACATCGGGATCGATCGGGTCGGTGTGCTGGCCGGCGAATCGACCCCACGAGGACGTGCCGGCGAGGCGCTGCCCACCTCCACGGGAACGCGCTGCGGTCCGCTACCAGCCGCGAACGGCGCTGAACAGCTCGAGGCACGCGTCGATCACGTAGCTAACCTAAAGCACACCCGCTGGGCCTTGGTGAAGGATCCCAACGACCTCAGCGACGCCCAGCTCGACTTGCTCCACACGCTGCGCCGAGAGCGGTCTGTTCTCTACCGCTGGCAACTCAAAGAGGCCCTGCGCGACCTGTTCCGCCTCGCTGATCCCGCCGACGCACCTGCCCATCTTCGAGTGGTGGCTGGCCTGGGCTTGCCGGTGCCGCATCCCCGCCTTCGTCACCTTCTCCAGGACCGTGCGAGCCAACCGGGAGCGCATCCTCGCTGCCGTCGAGCTCGGCCTGTCGAACTCGAAGCTCGAGGGGCTCAACCGCAAGATCCGCTTGATCAACCACCGCGGCTACGGCCACCACTCAGCAGCCGCCTTGATCGCCATCATCTACCTCTGTTGCGGAGACATCACCGTCGACCTGCCCTTCGGGGTCTCCTGGGTAACGGCGCCAAAACGGGCTCTCCTGCCGGTTGAGTGGGTCATTTCGCGGGCCGCCCGGGGAGACCGGGGCGGTAGCCGCCGAGTGAGAGCAGGGCCAGAGCGATCAGCGCTTCGGGTGACTTGAAGCCGTAGGCCATGCGGGTGAGCACTCGGATCTTGGTGTTGGTGGACTCGATGAGACCCTGGGAAAGGCCGTGCTCGAGGGAGGCGTTGATGGCGGCGCGGTGCCTGCGGATCTTGCGGCCGAGTTCGACGAAGGCGCTGATGCGACATCGCTGGGCCCAGGCAAGCCACCGGTCCAGAGCCTCCTTGCCGGCCTGGCCCTTGGCCTGGAACACGAACCGCAGGCCCTCCTTGAGCAGGTAACCCCGATGCAGCCGGGGATCGGTCTTGGCCACCCATGCCAACTTGGCCTGCTGGCGATCGGTCAGGTTCTGAGGGTTCTTCCACAGCGAGTAGCGAGCACCCTTGAGCGCTCGGGCGCGTTCGTGACCCGGGCGGGGGGCGGCGTCGGCTGGTGGCCGTCCACGGTGGCGCCGGCCCTCGGTGCGGGCCAGCGCTCGGGCGTCGTTCCAGGCCTGGCGACGCAGCTCGTCGAGAGCGTCGGTGGCCCAGGCCACCACGTGAAACGGATCGGCGCAGCGGATGGCGTTCGGGCAGTGCTCATCGACGGCGTTGGCGATCCATCGAGCCGCATCAGCCGATACGTGGCTGATCTGAGCGCATCGTTCCTCGCCGAGCAGCTCGAAGAACTTGTCGAGGGTGGCCTGGTCGCGGCCCACACCAGCCCAGACCAGCCGGCCGCTGTCGTGGTCGACCACAATCGTCAGGTACTTGTGGCTCCGCTTGTAGGAGATCTCGTCGATCCCGATGCGACGCAGCCCCGCCAGGCGGTCCACCTGGCTGTCGATCTCGGCTTGGATCCGGGTGACGATGCCTCCCAGCTTCCAGATACACCCGGATCGTGCCTAGATCCAAGCTCCGCCATCGGCGCGGTCCGGCACCCGAGCGACCTCGGTCATAGCCCGGACACCGCCGGTCGCACACCCCGCACCGTCGCCGGGCGTCGCGCCGAGGACGCACCGTGGCCACGATCTCCTCGGCATCGGGATCGAACTCGACCCCATCGAGGACCACCGCTCGCC